>JAKSPF010000177.1 GCA_024405065.1 Sphaerochaetaceae bacterium
GAAACCGTTTGAGGGCGGAGAAAACGGCTTTATTGAAAGGCAACTTAATGATAATCGTTACATTTCAAAAGCTGCCCGTGATTACCTTGCGTGCATCTGTCCGCAGAACAATATATGGGGAGTTCCCGGAAAGGCAACAGCGATGCTCAGACGGAACTGGGGACTTAACTCAATTCTGAGTTCAAACGGTAATTACAAAACAAGAGCAGACCATAGACATCACTCCATTGATGCTCTTGTAATTGCGCTTACAGACAGAAGTCTGTTGCAGGAAATTGCTGTTGAAAACAAAGCCAACATGGATGTTACAAAAATTCAGGTTCCGGATTTTCCGTTCAGCAGACAATGTGTTGTCCGTCTCGTCACGGACATGAATGTGTCTCATAAACCGGATCACGGACATCAGGGGAGGATTTTCCTTGAAACTGCAACAGGGCTTAAACTTGTCAGAAAAATTATTCCCGTATCGGAACTGAAAGAAGAGACCTACAAAGAGAATCTTATCGCAGACCGACTGCATGTTCAGTTTATTTCAACCTGTCTTGCAGATTCCGGAATGACATTCAGAAAAGCCGTTAAACTTCTTTTACAGAAAGAATCTGAGTCCCAGAAAACAGATAAGCCGGTAACGGAAATTTTTGAAAAGAAATGGGTAACAACAAAGGACATTTCGGCATTGGATGATAAAGATATTCTGAATGGAAGGATTTTCAGTTCACGTCTCAATACAATCATCAGGGAAAGAACGGAGGATGTAATATCAGATAAAAAGGCACTGGCTCAAAGGCTTTTGGAAATTTCCGATGAGTTGGGAGTGAAGAGAGTCCGTTATCTTCCTTTCTCGCAGACGTATGAGCAGATACAGTCTGTTCCAAACAAGTGGTATCAACTTGACGGTATTTGTTTTGCGACAGTCTGGAAAATGCCCGGTGAAAAAGAAGAATATGTTACTCAATTTATTGACTATCATCAGGTTTATCAGCACGATGCCGGAAAATTGACCGAGTATCCCAAACCGCATCCTGCTGCAAAGAAAATAATGACGCTGTATAAGGGAGACATAATCAGAATACAGCCTAAAGATTCTGAAAAATGTTATATGGCAAAGATTGCAGGCTTAAATCAAAGTTCTGGGAGACTTGACTTACAGCCGATAAAATCTGCGGAATCAATCAGGGGATGGAAAACGGAAACGAATGCATGGGTGTCTCCGGAATGGGATTTTTGGGATCATTTAACGGATGGTCATAATTACAAAGCAGTAAATGTTCTTTTCAAAGAGAACAATGTTTCTTTGGTAAAGATTTCTCCGTCAGGCAAAATAATTTTCTGATATGCTCAGAAAGATATTGGAGATTTCAAGAGAAGGACTTTTCATTTCAAAGCAGAGAGGTTTTCTCCGTATTCAGCATGGTTCTGACATATTGGGAGAAGTACCTCTGTCAGATATAGCCGTGCTTATGCTTACGGCAAGAGGAATAACTCTGACAAAAGAGATTCTGATATCTCTGAATCAGCTCGGTACGCCTGTGATTTTCTGCGGTAAATCCTATCTTCCGGAAAGTATCATGTGCCCGATGTTCGGCAATTATGAATTCAGCGGAAGACTGAAAATCCAGATTGATACTTCTTTGCCTTTGCGTAAACAACTTTGGAAAATTATCGTACGTGAAAAAATCGGTAATCAGGTTCTTGCTGTTGATGTTTTAGGCAAACATAAGGAAGCCGAGGCTTTGAAGAGCATTATTGATGATGTTAATTCCGGAGATACAACAAACAGAGAAGCTTATGCGGCAAAACTGTACTGGGATTATCTTTTCGGTGAATCCTTTACGAGAAAAACCGACAGTGAGGACGGGGTGAACTCATATCTCAATTACGGTTACGCTATTTTAAGAAGTGCGGTTGCAAGGGCGGTAAGCATGGCGGGACTGATTCCGTCACTCGGATTACACCATATCAGTAAAACGGACAATTACTGTCTGGTTGATGATTTGATGGAACCTTTCAGACCTGTTGTTGACCTTTTTGTTTATTTCCTTGCAGGAACAAAAGAACTCAAAGAGCTGTCTTCTTCGGACAAATCGCATCTTGCCAATATTTCCCAGTTGGATTTAGACACTCCTAAGGGGAAATCTCCTCTGATAAAGGCGGTTGAAAGTTATGCTTACTCATTGTTTGAATCTTTCAGAGAAAAGGACAGTTCCTTACTGTGCATACCGAAAATCATAAAAGAAAACATAACAGAACAAACATCTCCTTTACCTTTTTAAGCGGATTCAGACTTATGTGGATGATGGTTCTGTTTGATTTGCCCGTAATTGAAAAAGAAGAACGGAAAGAGGCGAGTGATTTCAGAAATTTTCTCCTTGATGAAGGTTTCTCAATGGCGCAGTTTTC
>JAKSPF010000178.1 GCA_024405065.1 Sphaerochaetaceae bacterium
ACACTGGCGATTACTACAGTATAAACAATCATGTTACTGTCGGAGTAAGTAATGAATTTATCGGACAAAACAGTACGATAAGCGTAAAAAAAGGTTCACTTCTTATAATATACCCAAGATAAAAAAACCGGAATCTGAATTAATCAGATTCCGGTTTTTTTATTAATATCCGTTGATTTGAAGTGATTTCATTATCTGTGGATAATCTTTATAGGAAATGTCAAGATCCACCTTGGTTGTTCCGTTATTAAGATTATCGATATCAAGTCCGTCTAAAACGCCGGATTCAGAATACTGCCATATTCCGCACGGCATTCCTGGCTTGTCCACTGAATAGCCTGCAAACCATATGTCAAATTTTTCTGTTATACGGTTGATTTCAAGATACTTGTCAGAAAAATCTGTGTTTGTATAAAGCATTGAATAGTATCCGCCTTTCTCAATTGTACTGAGAAAACCGATAATTGCATCTGTAAGACCTTTTCTGTCATTTTCAAGCGGATTGTTCCTGATAGAACGGTATTCAAAGTCACATACTACAGGGTACTCAAGGTTATACTGTGAAACCACGCTAAGGCACGCATCAGCCTCTGCAACAGCTTCATCATATGAACGGGCATTTGAGAACCAGTAAACACCGCAGTTTATACCTGCTTCCTTTGCACCTTTTATGTTCTCATAAAAGTTTACTTCAGTTTCTGTGTCTTCACCTGCTTTTATCATAGCAAACTCTACACCGGCTTCACGAAGCTTATGCCAGTCAATCCTGCCCTGCCATCTTGAAACGTCAATACCATGTCTCTCCACTCCATTGACATTCAGCAGCAATCCGGGCTGCTTCTTCAGCTGCTATTCTTTCCTGCTCAGCCTTAGCTGCCTTCTCAGCTTCTGCTTTTCTGGCAGCTTCTTCAGCTTCGATAAGAAGCTGCTTTGCTTTTTCTTCTTCGACGCGCTTGTTTTCACGGCTGGTCTTTATCTGTGATACATCATTCAGGTCAAATATTCCGTCATTATTGGTATCAAAACCGGGAACATATACACCTGAGACAACATAAGACCAGTCTTTTTTCAATTCTGTACTTTCCATACTTTCTATACTTTCCTGAACAAACGGATAAGCCGGAATTCGTTCAGGGAGCTCAGAAGTATTACCGCATAACGAAAGTGCAGAACAGACAACTGAAACCATAAATCTCATATCTACCATTACTAGTGATATCCCCTTACTGTACTAAAAATTACATTTTTTACTGTCAAAAATTCAAAACCAAAATTATTATACCAAAAAACCGAACATTTGTCAACCTGAAGATTGTGAAAAATCAACAATTATTTAAAAAAAGGAAACTTATTCAACAGAACTTCACTTATCATCTGTTTTTCTTAAAATCAAGATATTCTTCATAAGTTCCCATACGGTCAATAATTCCGTCAGGAGTTATTTCTATTATTCTGTTTGCAACAGTCTGAAGAATCTCGTGGTCATGAGATGTGAAGAGAACAACGCCCTTAAATGTTTCGAGACCATTGTTTACTGCTGTGATACTTTCAAGGTCAAGATGGTTTGTAGGCTGATCGAGAACAAGTACATTTGAACCAAAAAGCATCATACGTGAAAACATACATCTTACCTTTTCTCCTCCTGAGAGAACATTTACAGGCTTGTATACGTCATCTCCTGAGAAAAGCATTCTGCCGAGGAAGCCTCGGAGATATGTTTCTGTTTCGTCATTTGCTGAATACTGTCTTATCCAGTCAACAATAGACATTTCACATCCGTCAAAATAGCTTGAATTATCCATAGGGAAATATGAAGTTGAAGTTGAAACGCCCCACTTGAAGCTTCCTGAATCAGGAGTTTCTTCTTCCATAAGAATCTTGAAAAGCATTGTAACAGCACGTTCATTTTCTGAAACAAATGCAATCTTATCTTCGCGGCCTACAGTAAATCTTACATTCTTAAGTAATTCTTCACCGTCTACTGTCTTGCAGATATCGTCAACGGAAAGAACTTCCTTGCCAAGCTCTCTGTCAGGAGTAAATCCGATATATGGATATTTTCTGCTTGATGCAGGCATTTCTTCAACAGTAATCTTCTCAAGAAGCTTTCTTCTTGATGTAGCCTGACTTGACTTTGATTTGTTTGCAGAGAATCTTTCAATGAATGATTTGAGTTCCTTGATTTTTTCTTCTGCTTTCTTATTCTGCTGCTTCATCATTCTCTGAATGAGCTGGCTTGACTCATACCAGAATTCGTAGTTACCAACATACATTTTAATCTTTGTATAGTCAATATCAACAATATGAGTACATACGTTGTTGAGGAAGTGTCTGTCATGAGATACAACAAGTACTGTACCGAAATAGTCAGCAAGGAAT
>JAKSPF010000179.1 GCA_024405065.1 Sphaerochaetaceae bacterium
AAAGCTCAATTTTGCAATTGGCTCCATACTTTTGTTACAGCCCCTTGTAATCCCGTAAAAGGTACAATGACATAAAACAGGAATTCTGATAACATTCGTCTGTATGGATGGAAAATTTCCGCCGTTTGTCAGGCTTATCAGACATACATGGTCACATTGGCTGCTTTGGCATTTCAAGGTTTCTCTTAAGACAGAACCGGAAGTTGATTTGAATGCAGGACCTTTCATATTGTTTTCAAACCACTGCGGAACTTACGATCCTTTGATTATCAGTTCCGTTCTTCCGGTTCACATAAGATGGATTACAGGTGCATATCTGTTCAAGACCCGTTTTCTCAGATTTCTGTTTGAGAAACTGATAGGTTGTATCCCTAAACAACAGGGACAGAGTGATTTTGATACGGTCAGGAAAATCATGCGTTGTCTGAAGGCTCGTGACAATGTAGGGATTTTTCCTGAGGGAACAAGAACGTGGGACGGAAATATGGTTCCCTATAATGCAAAGGTTCTTGCAAAAATGCTGAGAATGTTCAAGGTTCCTGCGGTGTTCTGTTCTTTGGAAGGTTGCTTTGCTTCACAGCCGCGTTGGGCAGACAGTCACCGTAAGGGTATGGGTATCTGTGTTCACCTTACCCACATGATCAGCCTTGAGGAAATCACAACCCTGCCTGTCAGTGAAATTCAGCAGAGGATTTCAGATTATCTTGATTTCTCAAATGACAGGTGGAAGTCTGAAAATCCGTACCGTATTACAAGCCAGCACCGTGCCGAGGGAATACAGAGGATGTTTTACATGTGTCCTGTGTGTCACCGCATAGGCAGTGTTGTTTCCGCCGGTAACAGCGTGAAGTGTTCTACGTGCGGAGCAAAAGCCCAAATTACCGAAACAGATGATATAAAGTCGGAAAACATAGAATTTACGTCAATGTCACAGTGGCATGAGTGGGAAGCATCGGAAATGTCTTCCGGAATATGTTTCAAAAAAGAACACGGTGTTCTTCTGCAGACCGGAAATTCCGATGATACGGGAAGACTTAAAACTCTTTCAAAGAATTTCACTGCCAAGTTGCAGCACAGAACACTTTGTATCAGATATCGCAGAACCGTGATGGTTCTGCCTTTCAAAAAGATAACTTCTTTTGTAATAAACGCAAAATTCACAATGGAGTTTTTTTGCGGAGATGTCCTGTATCGCATGAGACTTGACCGGAATCTGAGTCCTTTGAAATATCAGGAATATTACTTTGCTTTCAAAGCAGAAAAGGGAGAAAAATAAAATGTTTGTTCACGGTGGATATGATTTTCTCGGTGTCATACATATATGTGTTGTTGCGTGTGCATTTCTTTTAGGTTCTACCTTACGTGCAAGAATCAGATTTTTTCAGGAATACCTGATTCCCGCACCGATGATAGGCGGAGTGTTTCTGTTTCTTTTCTACAATTTTGCAGCAGGCAGGTTGGGACTTACGGGAGGAAAGCAGTTTCTTGAAGCAATGATGTTTCATCTGCTTAATATCTCGTTCATAGCCATGCAGCTCAGGATGCCCGTTCATACTAAGTTGCAGAGAAAGGCAAGAGTAAAACAAAATGTGTGTGCTCTGATGGCAGAGTACGGCATGCAGGGTTTTTTCGGGCTGCTTGCGGTGATTCTTGTTTTCAATAAAAGATATGCGGGTGCTGCAAGGTCTCTCGGTTTGACATTGTGTCTGGGGTTTGAACGCGGACCCGGACAGGCGGAGTCTCTTGCAAAGGTATGGGAAGGTGCTCCGTACAACGTGTACAATGCCGGAAATGTTGGGCTTGCAATGGCTGCAATAGGCTTTGTGACAGGTTCTGTGGTAGGTGTGTTTCTCATAAACAGAGCGGCAAGAAAAGGTTGGCTCAGTTATGAATATGTTGACCAGCTGAAGCACCGTAAAGCCGGTAACGGTTTTTTCAAGAGAAAACAGGACAGCGCTCCGTCAGGTTTTCAAACCACTTCCAGTGATACCATGGATTCATTTACCCTGCATATTGCTCTGATAATGTTTGCCTACATGCTGAGTTATCTGTTTCTCAGCGGTGTTGAATATCTTGTTGCAAAGTATGTCGGTGGAAAACCCCTTGAGGTGGTGAAGGGTTTTTGGGGAATCAACTTTATTGTGAGTTCTCTTTTTGCAAGACTTGAAAGATGGTTTCTGATAGTCACTCATTCACCTCATGTAGTGGACAATGCCACTTGCAACAGAATTGACGGAATAGCCGTTGATTTCATGGTGATTGCCTGTCTGGGTGCAATAGAGGTGGTTACAATAAAGACGTACTGGTTGCTCATTCTTGTT
>JAKSPF010000018.1 GCA_024405065.1 Sphaerochaetaceae bacterium
TATTGTCAGAGATATGGTTGTTGATAATGAAGAGGAGAAAGAAGGATGACAGACGAAGAAAAAGCAGAAGAATATCTTAAAAAAAACAAAATCTGTAATAATGAAAATTGGGAAGTCGGTGGAACATATTGTTATGCACTTAATAAACAATCCTATCTTGACGGACTTGCAGAAGGCAAACCTAAATGGCACGACTTGAGAAAGAATCCTGATGATTTACCAAAAGAACGAGGAGACTATCTTATTTTACACGAAGATAATACAGGGTTTACACATTATAGTGTTAGAGATTTTCGTAATGGTTATTTTGAATGTACAAACACAATTATCGCTTGGTGTGAATTACCAAAATTTAAGGAGTAGAAGGATGAAGAAAGATGTTATATGCAAATCAATTGAAGTATATGGGATTGATGCACAGTCTACTGTATGTATGGAAGAATGTGCAGAACTTATACAGGCTATCTCGAAAGTTAAAAGATATGGGATTAATTTAGATAGAAGCGAACATCTGGCGGAAGAGATCGCTGATGTTACTATCTGTATAGAAATGCTTAAATGCATGTATGGTATCACTTCAACAGAGATTGAAAATTTTATTATTAACAAACTGCTAAGGCTTTCCAAAAGAATGGAAGGTTAAAAAAGGAATAAAATTTCAAACAGAAACATAGGGTGGTCCGTAAGGCAAGTTCGATTCTTGCCCTATGTTATAACCTTGTCCGTATGGACTGGTATATCGACAGCTTGGATTCAGACAAGCAACAGGTTGCCTAGCCTGATGGGCCGTCTCCTGAACCCTGAAGTAGGTTTACAAAAACTTTTACAATTAATTTATCAAAATAGCGGATGGCATGTGCGTGGACTTAACACCGCTCATAAACTTCCCGAGCAGGATATTGGATTCCTAAGCCATCTTCCCTTTGTCGGTGTAGGTGCTTAATAATCAAGTGTTTCTAAGGACTTGATGCACCGGGTCGGTTCAATTCCGACCACTGGGAATAGCCCAAGCGGCAATTAGTTTTGTTGGAGTGTTCCTTCCGGGGAACACTCTTTTTTTTGTTTGTGTCAGAAAACAGATAACTGTTGTAATTTTTATGTATGAATAAACATGAGGAAGAATTACTTGATGAGATCAATTCTCGGTTATCAGAGTTAAAGAATACTCGGCAGAAGTTTGAACCGGACTGGGCCCAGGCTCAGGAATTTGTTTCTGACTCAGTTCTTGATTGGTCTACACTCGAGACAATGCCAAAAGTTCCAAAACGATACTCAAGTGTACCATGCGATTACTTAAAAACTCTCGGCAACGGTCTTGTCGGTTATTCTATCTCACCTAATATCGTATGGTTCAAATTGTCGCTTGAGCAGCAGGACCTGCTTGATGAATACGGTGTTAAAGACTTCCTGGAAAAAAGCGAAGCTGTAATGCTTGCTGAGTTCAACAGAAGCAATCTTTATTCAGAAGCCATCAAGTTTATTTTGGACAGTGCAACAATCGGACATGGTGTTGTATATATCGGTGAAGACCTTAAAAACAACAAGCTACGTTTTGTAAAACAGCCGGCTAATGAGATTTACATGGATGTAGATCAGAACACTGAAGTTGATACTCTCTTCCGCACTTACCTTATAACAGTAAGAAATGCCATCAAGTTTTTTGGTGAAGATAATGTTCCTGAAGAAATTAAAGAAGACTGGAACGACAAGGATAGAAGAAATAATAAGATTGAGATTCTTGAAGCTGTTTATCCGCGTGAAGATGCAGATGAAAGATACAGTGATTCAAGGCATAAACCTTATGCCTGTATTTATGTGGATAGAACTCACAACAAGATTATCAGTGAAAGTGGTTATGACGAATTCCCTTATGCAGTTTTTTCATGGGATAGATACCCTGGATATGCTTACGGTTCCTCACCGGCTCAGGCAGCAATTGCAGATATTAAGGGATTGAACATCACAAAAAAGACATCATGGCAGATTGCACAGAACTCGGCAGAACCACCGATGAAAGTATCGGCTGACATCCGCCAGGTTAACATTGTGCCGAAAGGCTTTACCTATGTTACATCGGCTGACCAGGTTATTGAGCCGATCAGAACAGGCGAAAATTATCCAATCACTCTTGAAGTATTGCAGGACATGAAACAGGACATCCGTGACTGGTTTTATGTTGACTTCTTTTTGATGCTGCAGCAGAAAACCGCACAAATGACTGCAACAGAGGTAATGGAAATGCAAGGCGAAAAAGCTGCAACTCTTTCAAGTCTTATTGTTAACTTGAACAGTGCATTGCAGAAAATCATTCAAAGATCATTCAACCTTCTTGCCAAGGCTGGAAGATTGCCACCTGTTCCGGAAGTATTGCACGGAACAGATGCAATGATGAAAGTTGATTTTGTCGGACCGTTGAGTCAGGCACAGAAGAAGTATCACACAGTCGGTGGAACTTCACAGGCATTGCAGCTTGGTGGTGCCATCATACAGTTGTTTCCTAATGCAGGTGACTTTATTGACCCTGATGCACTGATGAAGAGTGCTCTTGAAGGTCAGGGAATGCCACAGAATGTCATCCGTGAAGACAGAGACGTTCAGAAGATCCGTGAAACACGTGCTCAGCAGCAGGCAGAAGCTCAGCAGCAGGCACAACAGCAGCAGATGATTCAAAACGTTATGAACAATGCACAGAAGTTGAATGAACCTATAAGACAAGGTTCAGTCATGCAGCAGCTAAATGACCAGCTTGCAGGTGGTATGAATGGATAAAGATGTTCTTGGTGAAGATGTTCTTACGATTGAGAAGACTCAGAACAATGAAGGTGGAATTCCTGGTTACGAGAACTTACCACCGGAAGAACAGATCAAGGAATTGCAGAAAATGTTCCGTGATGTTTTTGCAAGCGAAAACGGAAAGATAGTTCTTACTGTAATTCTTGAAGATCTGTACTACTTTGCCGAGTGCAGAAATGCAGAAGACAGAGCATTAAACAACTATGCAAAAACTTTGGTGTCAAAACGTTTAGGTATTGCATCAAGTTTAGATATTACAAAAAGCCTTCTGAAGGCTTATTAAAAAAGGAGAAGCTATGGAAGACCAGGTAACTGACAATCAGACACAGCAGCAGGCATCACCGGACAATAACGGTGAATCATCATTATCAAATCTTTTGGGCGGTATGGCTGATAAAGCACCGGAGTCTAAACCTGATACAAATGTTGGGGATAAAGACGAAGGGGAAAAAACATCGGCTGATACAGATACAGAGGTTCCGGCTTGGACAAGTCAGCTTCCAGAAGAACTGAGAAGCAACGCAGACTCTATGAAGCAGTTTGCAAAGTTCAAGAAAATCGGTGACCTTGCAAAATCTTATTCTGAACTTGAATCAAAACTGGGGAGTAGCCTTGTTAAACCTGGGGATGATGCAACAGATGAAGAAAGATCGGCATTTTATGAAAAGCTGGGAAGACCAAAAAGCGCTGACGGTTATTCTTTTGCTAACGATGAAAATGCCAGACCGTTTCTTGAACTTGCATTCAAGAACAATCTTACTGAAGCTCAGGCAAAAAGTTTGTTTGAATCATTCAATGAAATGAACAAACAGATGGTTAATGACCAGGCTCAGCAAATTGTACAGAACGCAAAAGAAACGGAAGACAAACTCCGAGCCGAATATGGTTCTAAATACTCAGAAAAGCTGACAATGCTTGAAAGAGGAATTATGGCTTTTGGCGGACCGGTAATGGCAAAGAAGTTACAGAATGCAGGACTTTTGTTTGACGAAAGTTTTGCCCGGATGTTCATTCAGCTTGGGGAATTAAATGCTGAAGGCGGAACATTTAACAAAGGCGCCGCTGGCGGTAACTCTTACAAGAGTACGGCTGACGGTGGAAGTTTTGAGTTTAAAGGACTCTAGGAGATAAGATGGTACTCTCAAGTACAGATAGACTTACAGCGATTGAATACGCAAAACGCAATTCCTTCAATGATGACCAGAGACGCATTATTGAAGAAATTCAGGTAACAAATGAAATGCTTCTCGATGCACCTGTAGAAGAAGCAAACGGGCTCATTGCTCACACAATGCTTAAACGCACTGTAAACCCACGCGGTCAGCACCGCAATATCAACGAAGGTATCAAAACTGCTGCATCACAGACAAAGACTGTAACTGACGTTATCTGTCAGGTTGCAGCCTACTCTGAAGTTGACAAGAAACTTGTTGACCGCGCAGTTAATCCAAAACAGTTCCTCATGGATGAATGTGCATCATTCATTCATGGTATGGGTGAAGACATGGCTGATGACATTATCTATGGAAATCACTCGAAGGATCCTGCTTACATGGACGGTTTTGCAGTTCGCAGAAATAAACTTGATGACCTTTGTGTTTCAATGGGTGGATCTGGTTCAAACCTCACATCTATCTACATTGTAAAATGGGGCCGTCAGTTTGCAAAATACATCTATCCAAAAGGATCAAAAGGCATGGGTGTACACCGTGAAGACCGCGGTGTTCAGGACATCCAGGCACCTGATGGAAAAGGCAAGATGCCTGCTTACGTTAACTACTTTGAAGCAGAATACGGACTTACAATGGGTTACGAAAACTCACTGATCCGCCTCTGTAACATTGACCCATCCAACGTAAATGCAGAAGAACTGGTTAAAACAATTCTTAAACTCCGCTCTCGCCTTGCCAAAGGTGACGGAACAATCTCGATTTTGTGTAACAGTGAAATCATGGGATTGATGGATGCTGCAACTGTTGACAAGAACAATGTTATCTACACTGCTCAGGATCCATGGGGCCGTGAACTTAACAAGATCCGCGATATGCGTCTCCGTCAGTGTGATGCAATTATCAACACAGAAAGTGTTGTAACAAAATAAGGGGGGAACATGAAAAAGGTTCAGCAGATTGCACCAAAAGACTTTATGGCTTCTTTTGGTGAATTGAAAGACGGTGTTTTTGAAAACGTTCTGAACATCAATAAAGCTGATGTTTCAAGAATGACTGTAAAAATCCAGGTTGCAGAAGAATGCAATGCAAGCGGCAATGTTACATTCAAACTTTCAGGTTCAGACGATAACATTGACTACTCTGTTATTGCCGTAACACCTGCAATTGACGGTTCAAAACTTACAGTAGGTGCTAACTTCTCAATTGCAATTCCTGACAGTTATGAAGCTAAATACCTGAAACTTGAAGCTACAGGTTCAGTATCTGGTGGAAAAATTACAGGTGCAATTGATACTTACATGGGAGTGTAAACCATGGCTGAAGTTACAACATCAGATTCACTTGCAGAAGCTGCAGCAGCAAAGCCTAAAAAGACTGAAACTGCCGGTGGTGTAAAAAAGTACAAATGCGTTACGAAATGCTACTTCAATGAGAAGCTGTATTTTCCTGGCGACATTCTGGAAACTGCTTCCAAGGTGCCGGAACACTTTAGCGAAGTGAGATAACAATAAGGCCGGCTCTATTTTGAGCCGGTCTTTTTTATTGGTGGTAAATATGAATATTAAAAGAGAAATTGTTAACAGAGCTTTGGATAAAGCCGGTGAAGAGCCTATCCTTGACAAGGAATGGGAAGACGGAACATCAGTCAGAGTACGACTGATTAAGGATTATTACCTTGCAACTATTCTTGAAACCTTGAGCAAAACCGAATGGACATCAAGAAAAAAAAGAGCTGAACTTATTGAGGATGATTCAGACAACCTTACAGACAACAGTTATAAATACATCCTTCCAAAAGACTGTGCAAAACCAATCTCAATTACAGATGATGCAGAATATATCGTTGAAGGAAGAAGTCTTTTGACAAATGCTTATAAGCCTATCCTTCTTTATGTCAGTAACGGATATACAGGAGAAACCAAATACAAAGAAGCAGATCCTCAGCCGACAGAAGAAACCTGGGAAAGCATGAAGTATTTTTATCAGGATGAAGATGAAAACTACATCCCGGCTGATGAATACGATGCAGAGAAAACTTACTTTGAAATTGAACATGATGACTATGACGGATATGAAGACATTGAATTTGATCCATTGTTAAGTGAATACATTGAAACTCGGCTTGCAGCAAAAATGACATTGAAGCTCACCGGAAAGATGGATTTATACAGACTTCTTTACAGTGAAAGCATGCTCATGGAACAGAGAGCCGTTACTGCTTCTGAAGCACACGGATTCAACAAAGCAACTGGCAACGAATACTGGGGAGACATCCTTGGATTGCCTGAATATGGAGAGTAACAATGTTAATCACAAACTTTAGCGCAGGTGAATTATCAAAAAAATTATCAGGTCGAATTGACCTGCAGCAATATTTTTCAGGGTGTTCCCACCTCAAAAATTTTGAAATTATTCCAACTGGCGGAATTGAAAGAAGAAAAGGTTTTGAGAGAATCGGTGAATTGTCCGGCAATGCAAGGATTATCCCATTCATTATCAATAAGGATGAAAATTTTATTCTTGAAGTTACACCGGGAGTAACTTACTTCTGGAAGAACGGTATCAAGTTTACCCAGGAATCCATCAGTAATCCTTATGAAAACATGGATCAGATAAGGGAGATTCAGTTTGCTCAGGATTATGACACGCTTATTCTTGTACAGAAGGACCACGCACCTATTGAGCTGAAGTATTCCTGGACAAACAACACCTTTGCAGCGAATGAAATGGAGTTTGATTTTTATCCTGATGTTCAGCTTGATGATGACTTTGACTTCATTATGTATGGAGAAGAACTTCCGGTATATGAAGAAGGACTGAGCCGTGAAGGAAGTTATGTATTCAGCTGGTATTATTACTCAGGTGATGACAGAGTTAACAAGAGCAATACATTTACTTCTCTTGACCTGGTTCTGACTGTATATAACGGACAGTTATATCAGTATGATGAAGAGGTTCCGCTTAAATGGAGACTTTACCAGGAAGATCCGGATGTAGATACAACATTGTTTACAACTGAGACAAAGTACCCTTCATGCGTTGCTTTTTTCAATTCACGTTTATGGTTTGCTTCAACAACACAGCATGCACAGAAAATATGGGCTTCCGCTGCACCGGACACAAAAGGTCAGAGATACAATGATTTTTCTACATGGCAGAAATTTATTACTGTTAACAAGATTGTAAAGGATGCAGATATGCATATCTTTACGGCAGACATTGACAAAGACAATATTGATAAAGAAAGTAACACTACTCTTCTTACAAATGTGACCCAGAACCTGACATCAGGACTTGAGAAAGAATTGACTGCTTATTACATCACAAACTCAACTTATGTTCCGGTCGGAACAAAAATTAAAGCTGCAACATGGGATTCTGTTAAACAGAGAGGAACTGTACTTATTGATGCGGCATTGAATATTCCGTGGGAAGAAAAAGAAGAAGTTAAATATGCAATTGTATTTTCAGCCGGATTGTGGAGATATTCTAATATGGCATCGGCTGATGACTATGAGTATCAGATTGTTTCAAACAATGCGGTTACTTCTGACTGTTCATTCAGTTTTGAAATTGCGTCAGATCAGAATGATGCAATTAAATGGATAGGCTCATCCAAGTACCTGGTTATTGGTTCTGAGTCTTCTGTATGGGTTATTCCATCGAGTGTTACAGCCCTTAATATCATGGCAGAGATGAACGGAAGATATGGATCAGATAATATCCAGGGATTATGTGTTGACCGTGCAATGATATTCTTTGCACAAGGAAAATGCGGAATCCGTGAGTATTATTATGACTCTTCTAAAGAAGCATTCATGACAAACAATATTGCAATCCTTGCTGAGCAGATGCTTACAGAAAGTCCGGCCGTTGACTTTGACTTTATTACAAATCCTTACAACAGACTTATTATTACAAGAGAAGATGGAATCGTGGTCTCACTACTTTATGACAAGAACAATGGTGTTATGGGATGGAACAGAATTTCTCATGCATCAGGAAAGATTGTCTCTTGTGCAGTTACTCGCGGTGACATGCAGAGTGACATTGTTTTTTATGTTGTAAAGGAAGGTGACGGTCCGGAAGCAAGATATTTTCTTGAACGCTATGACGGAAACAAAGAAGTCTATCTTGATTCTTGGAAACTGTATAAGGCTGACATGGACTTGAGCGAATATGGGGAGAACATTGTTTTTTACAATGAAACTACCGGAGAAGAATGTTCTCAGGAAGATATTGCAGAAGGTGATATTGTTTATGTCGGACGGCATTTTGAAAGTGTAATATCAAGTATGCCAATCATTGCTAATGATCCGACAGGAAAAAAAAGGATTACAAATCTTTTGGTAAGGTTTTTGGAATCTTACATGCCTGTAATGAAAATTGACGGATTGAGCGATGAAAAGTTTAACGGTGTTGAAGAGCCGTATTCAGGTATCAGAAATATTACTTATCCTGGAATATCTGACAGAGACGTTACTTTTACACTGGCTATTGATAAGGCTAAGGCCTGTAATATTCTTGCGGTTAATGCCGCTTTAAGTTGAGGTATTTATGGGAGAACCAAATAAATCCGGTGGCGGTGCTGTACAAGGTGCAGCAATTGGAGCAACTTTCGGTGGTGGTGCCGGGGCTCGTGTCGGTGCTTTAGTCGGAGCTGCTATTGGTGTCGGTTCTTATCTCTGGAATCAGCATGACAATGATAAATTACTGACCCAAAGAATTCGTGAACTTGAAGCGGAGATGAAAAACCGCCTTGAGTTGATGGACCTTAATTTTGATGTCAATAAAAAGCAGGCATTAAGAAACGCAGATAATTCTGATATTCAAACCACAATGCAGGAAGGTTTTGTTTCAGAGGATTTTAACAATAACCTTGATGCATTAAGGCTTGGTCAGGAAGCAGATGCTTTTGGATGGAATGCAGCTGCAATTCAGAATGAATCGGCAGAAGGTGATGCATTGTCATCCATGGCATCAAGTGGTGTCCGGGGCTCAAGCATGAATGATGCAGTTGAAATGCAGAGCGCACTTAATTCTCAGCAGCTGCAGCTGCAGGAAGATACACAGAGAAATGGTCAGAGCATTCAGCTCGCAAGTCTTTTGAATAACCTTGCTAATAACACATTCAATATGCAGGTATCAAGACTTGCGTATGGATTATGATGACGGCTCGACTTATGGCAAAGCTGGTGACCAGTACACCATATACAAAAAACAAAGAGACCTTCAGGAACAGGCATACAAAAACCAAATTAAAGACTTAAAAGACCAGAGAAAGGATACAAGAAATTTCTGGAAAAACACTATCGGTGCTTTTGGTGCTGCTTTTACAGGAGCTACAACCGGAGCAAATCTCGGCTATAAGGTTGATCAGTTTGAATACAATCTCAACGGCGGTGGAGATGCAAAAAACCAGGGTGTTAATTTATGGTCATCACTTGGCAAAGCTTTTATATAAGGAGTAATAATGGCAGGTCAGTTAAGAAGTTACGGTGACTTGGTTAATAATTTATTCAATTCAAGTTCTAATTTTTTAAGTACTCGTTTTGATCAACTCAATCACGATATTGAGCAGCAGGCTCAGTTTGATTTAATTGAGTTTAGAAATTCACTCAAAGAAAAAAGAGCTATGTTTCAGATGAAAGCGGCTGAAATGTCGAACCCTGAAGATATTCAGAGAGAATTTGAAGCCTGGAACAAAGAGAACTTTGATGCACTCTCTGATGATACAGATGGTAACCCTATGTTTGCCCGCAATGCCTACACTGCAAGACTGTTCAAAAAAGAATTGAGTGACAATCAGACTGACATGCAGATTGCTCTTACTCAGCGTGCCTGGGAAAACCAAAGGGCAAAAAACCTTGAAACATGTACAAATCAGATTATGAATAACCGTGATCTTAAAGACCCAGGTCAGGTTTTACAGGCAAATGAATCTGTATATCAAAAAATGAAAGACTCAAATCTTTTATCTGAACAGCAGATCAATCAGTTGCGAACACGTGAACAGAATAATCTTTTAATGGCTCAGTCAGCTGAAGCATACCGAAAAATTCTGATGGAAAAACCAAATGCAAACCTTAACGAAATTGTTGCAAAGGCAAAAGAGCAAGGAAAAAACGCAGTTTTTGAAACAGGTCTTGCAAACATGGTTATGACTGAAGAAGAAAAAGAAGCTGCTTTAGAGCAAGGTGTAAAAATGGCTCAGATGGAGATAAAGCAGACTCAGGATCATAACAATGACTTTATCTTCAAACAGAACTCAGCTATCAGAAATAATCTGATGATGGGGAAAGGTTCTCAGCAGGAAATGCTTGCTCAAATTGACCGGCAGATTAATAACATAAAAAGATACAACAATGCTCAGTTGAATGTTGGCGATCAGAGAAGCCGTGTTGAAGAATTGATGGCTTTGCGAGACACCGTAATGAAAGGCGACAGAGTTGCATCAGCAAGAGCGGGTGCACAGGCACAGATAAAAGTTGATATGGATGAATATATTGAAGCTGCATGGCGAGGTAAAGAAAATGAACTTGCACCAGGATATACATCTTTTGATGCAGCAAGAGATGCTTTTAAGCAGGAATTAATTGAAGCTGGTCAATATGATGAAAAAACATGGCCATCGCTTGCAGCTCAATTTGTTGATAAGGCGAAGGCAAAAATAAAAGCAAGAGACCCTTCTCTGGCAAAGGCAATTGATGATCTGGCAGATGTATCGAAACTTTTGGAAAAAGGTGTCGGAAAAGACCTGTACAAAATGGATCCAAACTTCAAAGGTGAAATGACACGATTGGTTGGATTGGAATTGTGGGATTATTACATGAATGATTGTCAGTCCGGTGTAACAAGTGAGGATATAGAACACAAAGCAAAAGAAATAAAAAACAAAATTGTATCAAAGGAATTCTTGAGATTGAAACAGGAAAAACTTAAACCTGAAGAAATCCAGAAGATGATGGATAAAGACATGGCATTCACTGATGCCTATGGTCGAGTTCAGTACACAGGTGGTAATGCAACAAAGAAAATGATTGAGGAACAGACAAAACTCGAAAAGAATGACCTTGCAAGATACTTTGGAGTTAAGCCTGGGCAAATTAAGGATTAAGGGCTTTACAAAGTCGGCAATGATGGTGAAACTCGTCATGTGTTTGAGTTTAACGGTGTTGAATATAAATACACTGAAAAGAACGGAGAGCGCATGCTGACAACGGCAAAAAGCGACAAACTTGGCTATCAATACTGGGGTGAAGTTAATGACTATAAAACTGAATCTCAACGAGCTAAAGAAGCTGAAGAAGAAAGAGCCCGACAGAAAAAAGAAGCTAAAAATAGCCGGAAAGAAAAAGTTAAAATTGCTGAAAAAAATCAGGAAAAAAACAGAATCAAACACAGATAACAAGGAGTACATACTATGGGACCAATGCAGAAAGAAGATACTAACACTTACTGGGAAGAACAGACTTTTAAACAGAAGACTCTGGAAGATATACGCAATACCAACAAGAGTTTATATCAGTTCGACATGAGTGAAATGGAATATAAACCGTTTGCAGATCACTTCCTGGATGTTATGAAAAATGAAGGTGTTGAAGCTGCAGAAAAAGAAAAATGGCGATATATGAACGCATTGCAGTATTCAAGAATGTATGGTTATGATTTTGATTATGCACTTGAAAATGTTGATGCACTTAATGCAGCAAACATGAACAGACCATCAGTTCAGCCACCTGATGAAGACTATAGAGGTATATGCGAAAGAATTGGTGATTCTTTTGTAATGGGAATGAACAGTCTTAAAAGAACTGAACTTGGAAAGCAATTACAGGAACTTGAAGAATATAAGAGTTATTTAAGAAACTCTGGAAACCAAGTAGAGAAAGGAAAGTGGCTGAAAAAATCAGATATCCCAGAAGTATTATTCCAGGGTGATATTGATAAACAGATTCAGGATTGTCTTGAAGCCATAATGGCTATTGATAATGAAAACCAATTATTATCTATATCACAAAAACAAAACATTGCGATGGACGCATTCACAAGTGCCGCACAATCTCTTCCATATACAGTTGGCACTGTAGTTAAAGGGGCGATGAATGCAGGAATTACAAGTAGTAATCCTTTAGGATTGGCAGCAGGTTCGTTGAAAGCAAGTTACGATTCAATGTTTGGTAATAACTATATTGACCTCAGGCAAAAAGGTATTAGTCCTAAAATTGCATCTAAAGTCAGCAATATTGAATCAGGTATTCAGGGGGTTATTGAAGTTGCACTTGACCAGACTATTGGTGCAGTGCTTAACGTTGCAGGTAAAGGAAATGTTACAAACATTGTTTCTGATGCAATCAATAAAGCAACAGGTGGTAA
>JAKSPF010000180.1 GCA_024405065.1 Sphaerochaetaceae bacterium
TGTCACTATTATCTATCCATGTGTCCAAATTATCTTTATCTTCTCAATCTTTCCGCACAGTTCAAGGCAATGAAGAAAGCGGGAAAGCCTCACAGAATCCATGAGGGAAAAAACATTGCCCTTCTGTTTGAAAAAACAAGTACACGTACACGCTGTGCGTTTGAAGTTGCTGCTGCGGATCTGGGAATGAGGACTGTTTATCTTGATCCTTCCGGTTGGCAAGTGGGAAAAAAAGAGAGGATTGCGGACACTGCAAAAGTTCTCGGCAGAATGTTTGACGGAATAGAGTACAGAGGATTCGGTCAGGCAAATGTTGAGGTGCTTGCCGAATATTCCGGAGTTCCCGTGTGGAACGGACTTACAAATGAGTTTCATCCCACTCAGGTTCTTGCAGATTTGCTGACCATACGAGAGAATTTCGGAAAGTTGAAAGGTCTTAAACTTGTATTTATGGGTGATGCCCGTTACAACATGGGTAATTCTCTTATGGTAGGTTGTGCCAAAACGGGTATGGATTTTACAGCCTGCGCTCCGGAAAAGTATTTTCCGTCCGGTGAGCTTATTTCCGAGTGCAGAAAAATTGCTTCCGAAACGGGAAGTCATATTGACTTTTGTACTGATCCTCTCAAAGCAGTTGAAAATGCAAGTGTGATATATACGGATGTCTGGGTTTCAATGGGCGAGCCGGACAGTGTATGGCAGGAAAGGATAAACGATCTTCTTCCGTACAGAGTCACTTCAGACATAATGAAGCATGCTTCAAAAAAGTGTATTTTCATGCATTGCCTTCCTTCATTTCATGACCTTGAAACCACAATAGGTGCTCAGGTACATGAAAAATACGGACTTGACTGCATGGAAGTCACCGATGAAGTGTTCTCCGGTTCTCACTCCGTAGTGTTTGACGAGGCAGAGAACCGTATGCATACCATAAAGGCAGTGATGGCTGCAACCCTTTGAGGAAGAAATGGAAAAAATGTGGGCAGGCCGCAACAGCGGTGATACTGATGTTCTTGCCGATGATCTGAATTCTTCAATCGGTTTTGACTGCAAACTGTATGAACATGATATACGGGGAAGCATTGCGCATGCAAAAATGCTGGCAAAACAGGGAATAATCACCCTGTCTGAAGAAGAGGAAATCACTGAGGGACTTGCCGGCATTCTTGATGATATCAAGAGCGGTGCTCTTCACTTTGATCCTCAGGCAGAAGATATTCACATGTTCGTGGAGCAGGTTCTTACCGACAGAATAGGAAACGCAGGTAAAAAACTTCATACGGCCAGAAGCCGTAATGATCAGGTTGCGCTTGATACAAAGCTGTATCTGAGAAGCAATATTGACTCCATACGTGATATGCTTAAATCACTGGTAAAGAGCATAGTTGCTTCTGCTGAGAACAATATCGGTACGGTGATGCCGGGTTATACTCATCTGCAGAAGGCTCAACCGATTCTGTATGCACACCATATTCTTGCCTATGCAATGATGTTCCTGCGAGACAGTGAGAGGCTTTTACAGTGCCGTAACCGCATGAACGTGAGTCCGATAGGTTCATGTGCTCTTGCCGGTACAACTTATAATACGGACCGTGAATTTGAAGCGTCACTTCTTGATTTTGATTCAATTACCCTCAACAGTATTGACGGGGTGAGTGACAGGGATCACTGTGTGGAATTTCTGAGTTGTGCTTCAATTCTTATGATGCACATGAGCAGGTTGTCGGAAGAGTTGGTTCTGTGGTCGTCTTCGGAATTCGGATATATTACAATAGATGATGCCTACACAACCGGTTCGTCAATAATGCCACAGAAGAAGAATCCCGATATGGCAGAGCTTATCCGCGGGAAAACGGGAAGGGTGTACGGAGACCTTATTGCAATGCTTGTTACTCTGAAAGGTCTGTCTCTTGCTTACAACAAGGATATGCAGGAGGATAAGGAACAGTATTTTGATGCTGTTGAAACTGTTTTAAAGTGTCTTCCTGTCATGACTGCAATGATAGAAACAATGAAAGTGAATGTCACTGTTATGGAAAAGGCTTGCGAGGACGGCTTCATAAATGCCACAGACCTTGCCGATTATCTTGTAGGCAAAGGACTTGCTTTCAGAGATGCCTACAGAATTTCAGGAAAGATTGTTGCCCGTTGCATAGAATCGGGCTGTCCGCTTGTCCGTCTGCCCCTTGAAGAGTACCGTAAGTTTTCAGATGTTTTTGACACTGACCTTTACGATGTAATAGACATACGTGCCT
>JAKSPF010000181.1 GCA_024405065.1 Sphaerochaetaceae bacterium
TTGCGAAATATTGGTTCATTTTTATTTTTTCTTGGAAAAATCTACATCCAGATTGATCTTTGATTAAATATACACCCAACTTAGCTAAATCAGCGTCACTTAATTGAGTGTAATTATTTAAGGCAGATTGTAATTGACAGTCCTATTCTGCTGAAAAACAACAGTTCATTCAATGTTTTAATGGAATTTACCAAGGATCTGAAAAAGAAGAGTGACGAACGTAAAATCATTGAGAACCTTTTTATGAAGGCTTCATCGTCTTCAATGTATATTCCGGATTTTACCGGTTTTCCTGCCGTAAGGAGATTTTCACATTCCGGTATCTGTGAAATTGAGAAAATCCTGACTTCTGAAACCTCTTTTCAGCTCCCTCTGTGTGCGGATGTAGATGGAGACGGACATGAAGAATATATTGTTCCAAGTAAAAATTCAGTATGTTTTTTAAGTCCGAGAGGGGCTTCTGTTACACGTTTCAATATTACCGGTTCTCTGCAGGATATTGCTTTTCATAACGGTGAAGGTATTTTTTCCGACAGTTTCGTAAAAATGTCAGAACATAAACCCGTTACTCTTTCTTCAAAGTACTTTGAAATTTCGTGCCTTGATAAAAAACGTCATGATTTTTTTGCAAAATCACCGCAGTTTGAGCTCAACAGAATTCCTGTGATTCTCCTCAAACATTTTAAATTCAGGACAAACACGGTAATCTGTGAAATTGAAATTGAGAATATCGGACATGTGGAGATTAAAGATTATACATACGAAAGCCGTTTGAATTTTGCTTTTCCGAAAGACATGAAGTTCATTTGTTCCGAAACAGAACGGACAGTCAATGATGAGTTTACTTCAGATTGTCAAACTGTTCAGACTGTTTCACAAAACACAGGGCTTTCTCTCGGTATAATCCTTAATGAAATTATGAATATGTCGGTAAAACCGGTAATACATTCCGTAAAAGGACTGGAATCTTTTTATGATATCTATCAATATAGTCAGATGAAAATTCAGAAACAGCTTACAATCAAACCGGGTGAATCCGTACATATTGCAATCGGTTTGAGAATTGATAAGCGTAAGGAGACAAAATGACACTTAATAACAGAAATCTTCTTGATCAGTTGAAAACTGAAACCGACGCTGTATGGAGGGGACTTTAACCCTGACGGAGTCAAAAAACGTATTGCAGAGCTTGAGAATAAAACTCTTGATGTCGGTTTCTGGAATGATAAAAAAAATGCCGATGCTGTTTTTGCCGAACTCAACTCACTGAAGGACATTGTAAATCCGTTTGAAAAACTCATGGCAGATATTGCAGAGACATATGATTTAATTGAGCTGTACGAGGAAGAAGATGATTCCAATCCTGAATACGCAGCAGAGGTTGATCAGACCATTACTGAGTTGGAACAAGAATACAGACCTTTGAAGCTTAAAATGCTTCTGAACGGAAAATATGACAAGGGAGACGTTTTTCTTACCATTCACGCAGGAGAAGGAGGTACAGAAGCAAGTGATTGGACAAGTATGCTTTTCCGTATGTATATGAGATGGTGTGAAAAACATAAGTATAAGACGGAAATTCTTGATATTCTGGAGGACGAGGGCGGATATAAGAGTGTGACGATTCAGGTGTCGGGGCCTTATGCTTTCGGATATCTGAAAGGAGAAGCCGGAGTCCACAGGCTTGTCAGAATTTCTCCGTTTGATTCAAATGCAAGAAGACATACTTCATTTTCAGCTGTGTATGCATCACCGGTTGTTGATGACAATATTGAGATTGATATAAAACCTGAAGATATAAGAATAGACACTTACCGGGCGGGCGGAGCCGGAGGTCAGCATGTCAACAAGACAGATTCCGCCGTCAGGATAACCCATTATCCGACAGGTATTGTTGTTCAGTGCCAGAATGAACGGTCTCAGCAAATGAACAAAGATTTTTGTTTCAAGATGCTCAGGAGCCGTCTGTATGAGTATTACAGTGAAAAGCTTGCTGAGGAACATGCAGCAGAGGCAATAGAAAAACGTGATAACGCATGGGGATCTCAGATAAGAAATTATGTTTTTCAGCCTTATACCCTTGTGAAAGACGTAAGAACCGGAGAACAGACCGGAAACACTGTGGCATTCTTTTACATCACATCGGGGGGCAGTGCTGTTGTGCGCAAGCCGGGTGACTATATCTCCCGCATGATTGATATGGCCGGCGGTGAATATATTTTTGCCGACCTGGAGATTCCGGTGG
>JAKSPF010000182.1 GCA_024405065.1 Sphaerochaetaceae bacterium
AGCGGAATTGATGACAGGCTTCTGTCTGAAAGTGCTGTCTGTCTTGTCAGACGGAAAAAAATAAATCTTACTGCTTTAATCAGTGAGCTTGAGAAGAACCAATGTTGGGATCGCTTTTTTCAACATGTGATTTTTGCTTTGTACGAAGATTTCAGGATGGGAATGCTTCCGGAAGAACAGGTTGCAGAGCTTTCACGGGATATAACAGAGGCTGTTTCAAAAGGAAAGGCTTTTAATCAGATGAAAAGGCTTACGTTTGATTATGTTTTCTTTAAAGTGAGAGAGGTTCTCGGATGAGCGGGTTTACGGACAAAGTTTCAGAGAAAATTTCAAAACTTTCCGATGAGCAGATTTTAAGGGTAATAAGTCGTCAAAATGAGGAATTGAAATTAAGGGACAACATTCTTTCTGCCGTTGATTCCGGTCTTATAGCCGTAAACAGGAAAGGTGCAGTTGTTTACCGTAACAGGTTTTACATTGAAGTAATTGAGCCTTATTCAGAGATTGATGAGGTTTCGGATTTTATAAAAGAATGTTGTTCAAAACGTCTTTACGGGAAAGAGATTACCTACAGCATCAATTCCAACATACGCGGTGAGATGTTCATAAGACTTATGAGTGTTGAAACCAGTGATCATCAGCTTATATGTTTCATATTTCAGGATGTAACGTTTTTGAAACGTTTGCACGATAAATTTCTCAGAAACGAAAGTCTTGCTGCAATGACTACAATGGCTGCAGGTGTGGCTCACGAGATAAAAAATCCGCTTGCCTCAATTTCAATTTACATTCAGCTTCTGGAGCGGAAGCGTAAAGCAAACGGTGTGATCTCAAAAGATGATGCGGAAAAAAGTCTGAAAGTTATTGCGGATGAAGTTGAACGACTTAATTCAATAGCCGTAGATTTTCTTTTTGCCGTTAAACCGATGAATGTCAAAATGAATCTCTGTTCGCTTAATGATGCAGTTGAAAAAGCTTGCAAAGTTGCACGACCTGAATTGAGTAATCACGGTATTGAACTCAATCTTGATCTTGCAACAAGTCTTCCTAAAGTTTTTGCGGATGCAAATCTTGTTGAGCAATGTGTTCTCAATCTTGTCAGGAACTCCATGCAGGCGATTGAATCGGACAGAACCGATGGTCTTGTTGTGATTTCAACTCACATTGAAGGTTCTTCTGTCAGAATATCGGTGAAAGACAACGGCTGCGGAATAACAGAGGAACAGATGTCAAAAATTTTTGAACCGTATTACACCACAAAGGCAACAGGAACTGGTCTTGGACTCACAACTATTTTTAAGATAATGAAAGAACACGGCGGAGAAGTCACTGCTTCTTCCGAGATCGGTCACGGTGCGCTTTTTGTTCTTGATTTTCCTATTCCGGAAAGTGAAAGGTTCAGAATTACAGGAAGGTGATTATGAAACGAACCGTTTTGATTGTTGATGACGAACGCAACATAAGAGAGGGACTTGCCACTGCGATTGAGTCAGAAGGATATGAGGCTGTTGTTGCAGGAGACGGGGCAGAGGCATGGAAGGTTATAACCGAAAAAAACGTTGATATGGTGATAACGGATCTCAGAATGCCTGAAATGTCAGGTACTGAACTGCTCAAAAAAATATATTTCACATATCCTGTGATTCCTGTTGTGGTTCTTACCGGTCACGGAACCATAGAGGATGCGGTTGAAGCAATGCAGAACGGTGCTGTGGATTTCATAACCAAACCGGTGAATCTTGACCATCTTTTTGTTCTTATAAGGAAGTGTCTCTCTCACAGAGATATGGCTGAAAAGAATATTGAACTTCAAAGGGAACTTGACCAGCTCAAAAAAAGAACGAGTTACGGGAAAATCATCGGAAAAAGTGTAAAAATTTCAAAACTTATGGAAGTAATCCAACAGGTCGCTCCTACAAAAGCTTCCGTACTGATAACAGGAGAAAGCGGAGTCGGAAAGGAACTTGTTGCTGATGCTCTTGTTGCTTACTCTGACAGACATGATAAACCGTTTGTAAAGGTTCACTGTGCTGCTTTGAACGGAAATCTTCTTGAAAGTGAGCTTTTCGGACATGTAAAAGGCGCTTTCACCGGTGCTGTGAGTGATAAGAAAGGACGTTTTGAACAGGCAGACGGCGGTACTATCTTTCTTGATGAGATAGGTGAAATTGACTCAAGTACACAGGTGAAACTTCTG
>JAKSPF010000183.1 GCA_024405065.1 Sphaerochaetaceae bacterium
CCTTCACACGGTGTCGGAACTCCTGCAAAGAAGTTGGGTGTTGCAGTTTTCAAAAGGTCTGAATATCCCTTTACACTGACCTGAGGAACAAGATAACTCCTTCCTCCCCAGTACATCATTGTATGTACGCAGACGCCGAGACCAAAACCGTGAAACATGGGCATTGCAGCAAGCATCGTTGCGCCCTGAACCTGCTTGTTACACATAACACCGGTCTGCAGCGCAAGAGAGTTGAAATTGATGTTTGTGAGCTGTATTCCTTTGCTCGTCCCCGTTGTTCCTCCGGAAAAAAGGATTACGGCAACATCATTTCCTTTCTTTTCTACAACTGTATTCTTTTTTACGGAATCTCCGTTTTTGTAAAATCTGTTCCATCTTAATACAGTACCGTCTTCATTCACCTTGGGAAATTTTCTTTCCTTTATGACTTTGTAAGCAACTTTTTTTACCGGAGACAAAGCGTCGGAAACACTCGCAACTATTATGTGATCAAGTTCTGTTTGCTGTCTTACCTCACATATCTTGGAGTAGAACTGATCAATTGTGACTATGGTTTTTGACTTTGCTTCCTCAAGATAGAAAACAATCTCTCCAACGGCAGAGAGAGGGTGAATCATTGATGCAACAGCTCCGATTGAGTTGATGGCATACAGACACATCACCGTCTGCGGAATATTGGGCATGCAGACCGTTACCGTATCACCCTCCTTTATCCCTATTGCGGAGAATGCCTTTGCCGTCTGTTTTATCTGGCGTACCAATGTTCTGAAATCGGTATTCTTTTCCTGAAAGCAGAGAGCATCCTGACAGGGGTATTTTTCTGCAGAATTCAAAACTGCCCGATACATTGAGATATCGGGATAATCAAGATGAAACTTTACTTCGCCGTAACTTTTGAGCCACGGCGCAATTTTCAGTTCTTCTTCTGAGTATTTTTGTGTATTCAATTTGTTTCCTCCGCCAATATTTTGTCTATATCAATTTCCTGATTTGCAGGAAGATCAAGGAGCTCTGGTTTTGTAAGCAAAGCCTGAAGCAACTTCACGCTTTTGGCATAATAAACACCGTCTGCTATTCTTTCATCAACTGTAAGTGCAATAGGCCAAAATTTATGAAGTTCAAAAGATCCGTCCGTTTTGAATACAGGTTTTTCGGTGATTTTGCTCAGTATTGCGAATATTGAGTTTGTTCCGAAATTAAGAAGATGATGATAGGTTGCACTTAAATCAATACTCCCGAGATTAGAAACAAAACACGTACAATTCCATGGGTTGAGCTTTGCAAATTCTTTGGGCATCGTACCGTTTTTGTCCCAGTGTCTCAAAAGAGCAGTGAGTGTATTGAAAATAAATCCCGGAAGTTTAAGAAATTTTGAAACAAGACCGATTGTCGGATCCTCCTTTGTTTTGGATTCTCTTATTTCTCCGACCATCTGACATGTTGAACGATGCATTTGTTCAATAGGACTCAAATCACTGTTTTTTTCATAGTTTGTAAGAATCAGATTTTCTTCTCCTCCGTCAACTTTCTGTTTCTTGGCAACAAAAGAAAATGAAATTACTTTTCGTTCCCAAAATTTTTTCTTTCTGACAAAATAGTTGAGTTTGGGTCTCATCTGTATTGTTCTTGCAAATGCTGCAAGAACTCCGTGAAGAACCGTGTATCTGAATACAGGGTTTTCATTGTTGTCGTTTTTACTTTTTATGTATGAAAGAAGATTTTCTGCAGGAACATCAAATTCTATCAATGCTTCATTTTCCGTTCTGCTCCCCATGAGGGTGTTCATGAAAGCCTGCATAGGATCCAAATCTCTGACGAGCCAGGCATCATTACGGTCACCATGTCTGTTTTGTCTCTCTTCTGACATTTTGCCTTCTCCGTTTGTTTCTGATATTATTGCCCTTATGAAATTTAACGTCAAGAATCAGCACAGGTGAAAATTGACTATGATAGTAAAAATTAACTATTTTCCGGAAAAAATACAAAATTAAGTTATATGAAGAATGGGATTCTGTAATTTGCTCTCTGTCTCAAAACATGAAATAAATGTGACGAAAAACGTAAAAATTCATGCTGAAATCAGATAACATCAATGCTATAATCAACGTTATGAAATTTATCTCATGGAATGTGAATGGTTTGAGATCCGTGATGGGCAAGGGT
>JAKSPF010000184.1 GCA_024405065.1 Sphaerochaetaceae bacterium
CTTCTTGGAGGACGGGCAACGGAAAGACACATGCATCCGTTTACTTACTCGGAAATAGGCAGTCACCCGGACTACAATTTGAGGTATATTTTCCGTCATGGTCTCATTCCCTCAAATTTTCTTTCTGAAAATACTGATGAAAATCTTGCTGCTTACACCGATACTTATCTGACAGAGGAAATTGCCGCAGAAGCAGCAGCAAGAAATATTCCTGCATTTGCAAGATTTTTAACCGTTGCGGCTCTTACAAACTCACAGATTCTGAATTATACCAATATTGCCAACGATGCAAGGGTAAGTTCTCAAACGGTTGTGCAATGGTACGGGATTCTTGAAAGTACCTTGCTCGGCTACAGGGTGGAGCCTTTTACAAAAACTGTAAAACGAAAGGCTGTTGCGTCTCCTAAATTTTATTTTTTTGATGTCGGAATTGCGCGCTTTTTGAAAAATTCGGAAGTTCCGGCGGATGGAACTGCGGAATTCGGTGAATTATTTGAACAGTTGGTGTGCATGGAACTTCGTGCATGGATAGATTACAGACATCCGAGAAGTCACCTTACATACTGGAGGTCTACTTCAAAAATGGAAGTGGATTTCTGTGTTGATGAGGAACTTGCAATAGAAGTAAAGGCTTCATCAAACATTGCTTCCGGTCATTTGAAGGGACTCAAAGCACTTTCCGAAGAAGGAATATTCAAAAGGTTTGTTGTAGTGTGTCAGGAAGAACATCCCCGTATTGTTGACGGGATTGAGATATTGCCGTGGAAATTCTTTTTTCAGCAACTTTGGAGCATGTAAAATAGGTACAGTACCGGTTCGCAGGATTTGTATGTTCACCTGTAAAAAACGATGAGACTTGTTGTTGCAATTTGTTGCAACCCATATTAGGATTTAAATATCACACTACTATAAGAGGTCGTTTATGAAATACGGTCGTACTTTTAACTTTTCAGCAGGTCCGGCAATGATGCCGGAACCCGTTCTTGAGGAAATCCGTGACGAGATGATGAATTATCGCGGAAGCGGTATGTGCGTTATGGAGATGAGCCACAGATCAAAGGTTTATCAGCAGATTATTGATGAGGCTGAGCAGGATCTCAGAGATCTGATGGGAATTCCGTCAAATTACAAAGTGTTGTTCATTCAGGGGGGAGCAACCCTTCAGTTTTCAATGATTCCGATGAATCTTATGAAAAACGGCAAGGCTGTTTACATTGAGACAGGAGCATGGTCAAACAAAGCAATCAAGGAAGCCAAAAAAGTAGGTGAGGTTGTTGTTGCTGCTTCTTCAAAAGATAAGAATTACACATATATTCCTGATTGTTCTGATCTTGATATTCCTGCTGACACTGACTACGTCTACATTTGTGAGAATGAGACAATTCACGGCTCAACATGGAGTAAACTTCCCAATACAAAGGGGCACATCCTTGTTTCCGACCAGAGTTCTATGTTCCTGTCACGTCCGTGTAATGTGTCTGATTACGGTCTGATTTATGCGGGTGTCCAGAAAAACGTCGGTCCTGCCGGAATGGTAGTTGTAATCATCAGAGAGGATCTGATTCGTGATGATCTTGAGAATCTCCCGATTTATCTTCAGTACAAGACACATGCCGATAACGGCTCAATGTACAACACTCCTAACTGTTGGGCAATTTACTGCTGCGGTAAAGTATTCAAGTATCTGAAGTCTCTCGGCGGTCTTTCTGCTATGGAAAAGATTAACCAGGACAAGGCAAAGGTTTTCTACGACTTCCTTGATTCTTCCAAGATGTTCAGGGGAACAGTAGAAAAGAAGGATCGTTCACTGATGAATATTCCGTTTGTAACAGAGAGCGCCGAGCTTGATGCTGAAGTTGTTGCTGCAACCAAGGCTGCCGGTTATGACAATCTGAAAGGTCATAAGAGTGTAGGCGGTCTCAGGGCTTCAGTTTACAACGCAATGCCGAAAGAGGGGGTTGAGGCTCTTGTGAAGTTCCTTAAAGACTTTGAGGCGAACAAGAAATAATTTTTTTTCAATAGAATTAGAGTTTGACAGCGGCGGGGAGACCCGCCGTTTTCTGTTCATAATTACAGAACGGGGTTTGCCTTAAACCTTCCGGTTGTCCGGTTTCAGACCGGCTTTGCTT
>JAKSPF010000185.1 GCA_024405065.1 Sphaerochaetaceae bacterium
TTCAGTAATTCAAATGGCTTTACAAGTTCCTTTCCATCAGGCAGTTTCTCACACCTGATAAGACCGACCTTTACTTCCGCATCATCATTCCTGCGTGCTCTTATGTTGCCTTCCTTATCTGCAAACAACGTTGTTTTTACATAAGGGTGTGCATTTAAGGCAATTTTTACGGCCTGTAAAAGTTTTGGCAAATTCACATTTGAACCGAGTTTCAGCAACAGAGGAATGTTATAGGTAACAGAATCCGGATTTGCACTGCACTCCACATATATACCCATCTGCGTCCGGGTCAACGGATAATCGGAAAGTATCCCGTAATCTTCGGTTTTTCCGGATTTTTCAATCAACAGAGCAATTTTCCTTACGGTACTGTTTTCCCGTATATCGGAAACTTTGAACGGAATACCGAATTCTTCTTCAAGTGCCACGTTCAAACGTATCACCGCTATTGATGTAAGTCCCAAATCAAAAAGGTCCGAATCAATACTGATTTCCTTCTGTCCGGTCAAACCCGCCGCGATATTGTGAATTTTTTTCTGAATTTCATTTTCAGGTTTGACGACAATACCCGCCTTCCGCTCGGGTTTCGGTAAAGCACGTCTGTTGACTTTATGGTTCTGGTTAAGCGGTATTGAATCAATCTGCATTGTAACTGCAGGTACCATGTAAGGCGGTTTTTCAGTAAGGATAAATTCGTTCAGTCTGTCGGTATCAACTTCCTGATCCGACACGACATACGCAGCAATGAATTTTCCTCCTGCAGGATCATCAAAAGCAGCAACTGTTGCGTCTTTGATTCCTCTGAATCTGCGGATGACCTCTTCAACCTCAGTAAGTTCAATACGGAATCCTCTGACTTTTACCTGCGAGTCATTTCTGCCTATGAAATCAAGCATTCCGTCGGGTAGAAAGCGTACCACATCTCCGGTTCTGTAAGTCTTCACATAACACTTATCTTCACAGAAAGGATTGTCAATAAATACCTGAGATGTTCTTTCAGGAAGGTTCAAATACCCTTTTCCTACCTGCGGACCGGCTATCAGCAGTTCTCCGGGAGCCCCTACCGGCAGTCTGTTCATATTTGAATCCACTACATACGCTTTGACATTTGAATTGAGTTTGCCGATTGGAATTCTGTATGGGTGATGTTCCACTTTTATTCCGGAAACATAGACCGAACATTCACTCGGTCCGTAGAAATTGAAAAAATCAAATGTCGTTTTTTCTGTATCAAACGGAACAAGAGCCTCACCGCCGACTCCTATGAAACGGAGATACGGAGACTTTGTCATCATGGCAAACTGTCTTCCCACCTGAGTAGTCATGATTACGTGAGTTATCCTGTTTTTTATAAAGTAAGCGTCAACTTCCGAAAGATTCAAACGGATATCCTCATCAATGATGTGAATTGTTGCCCCGTTTGCGGGAAAGGTTGCAATATCCATAGCACAGGCATCAAAACCGAATGATGCGTAACATGCGTCTGTCGTATTGCCGTCAATATTGAAATTTTTACGGTTGAACTGAACAAGTGAAGAGAAATTACCGTGAGTGAGCATCACACCTTTGGGTGTCCCCGTTGTACCGCTCGTATAGAGAAGCACAAATGTATCATCCGGTTTGTTTTTCACAGGTGCGGGAGTGTCGGAAGGAAGATTCCCGATATCCTCAATGTACAGAACAGACCCGTTATAACCCGACACTCTGTCTTTCATTTCATGCGTGGTAATCAGAAGCTTTGCCTCAGCATTCTTTACCATGAAAGTCAACCGTTCATCAGGATAAGTTGAATCAAGAGGTTCGTATGCACAGCCGGCTTTAAGTACACCGTAAGTTGCAAGTACAATCCACTCGCTGCGCGGCACGAGTACGGCAACCGTATCATTCCGACTCAGACCGGTTTTCTGTATTTCAGCAGCTATTTTATCGGTGATTTTTCCGGCTTCGCCGTATGTATAATGACGATCCTGACAGACAACAAGTTCATGTTCAGGTGTTTTTCTCACCCATTCGTTGAAAAACTCCGTTACAGTTCTTTCTTCAACGGGAACTTCATTATCATTAAACGAATTCAACAGCAGATTCTGTCTTTCGGAAACAAGA
>JAKSPF010000186.1 GCA_024405065.1 Sphaerochaetaceae bacterium
CGGTTTCAGAAATCTCACCTGTGTTTTTATAAGGCGGAAGAAGGAAAAGAGTATGAGAGTTCTCTTGTGAAACCTGTAAAAGTTACGGATGAACTTCTTATCAAGTATCTCGGACAGCCTGTTTTCCATGAGGACGAACTGATACGTGCGGTGAAGTCCGGTATGTCGGTGGGGCTTGCATGGACCTCAATGGGCGGTGATGTTCTTGCCATTGAGGCACAACACATACCCGGTAAGGGGGAACTCAGGCTTACCGGTTCGCTCGGAGATGTTATGAAAGAATCTGCAGCCATTGCCCTGAGCTATATAAAAAGTGTTGCAGACAACTACGGAGTTGACAAAAGCTTTTTCAAAAAAAATGACATTCATCTTCATGTGCCGGAAGGGGCAACCCCAAAGGACGGACCGTCTGCCGGTATTACAATGGCAACTGCAATGTTCTCTCTTGTTACCGGTACGGTCATGGTTCCCGATATGGCGATGACCGGTGAACTTTCACTTTTGGGTAAGGTGATGCCCATCGGCGGACTTAAGGAGAAAGTTCTTGCGGCAAGACGTAACAAGGTAAAGACAATTCTCATTCCTAAATTCAACAAGAAAGATTTGGATAAACTGGAAGATAACGTGAAGCAGGGAATTGAATTTCACCTTGTTTCAGACATGGAGCAGGTAATTGCTCTTGCTTTTCCGAAGTATGCGTCTTCCGGTTCGCAGGTAAAATCAACAACCGCAGGAACAGAAAATGACTGACAGAATGGAACTTCTTTCACCTGCCGGTGATGTTGAGAAACTTAAAACGGCATTTGAATACGGTGCCGATGCGGCTTACATGGGGCTTAAAAGTTTTTCATTGAGGACAAATGCCCGTAACTTTGACTACAGTCAGGCGGATGAAATCAGAAGAATAAAGGAAAAGTACGGTAAAAAACTGTACTGCACCTGCAACATCTTTTTTCACGAAAAGGATATTGTCAAACTTAAATCGGAACTTGAAGAAATGCGTCACTATCCGTTTGACGCATTCATAATTTCGGATATAGGTATTCTTGAACTTATGAAATCTTCATTTCCGGATGCGCAGATGCATCTCTCCACTCAGGCAAACTGCATAAACGCATCAAGTGCAAAGCTGTATTCACAGATGGGTTTTGACAGGATAATTCTGGGGCGTGAAACACCTCTTGAGGACATAAAGAAGATACGGGATGCAAATCCTCAACTGGGTATTGAGGCGTTTGTTCACGGAGCAATGTGCATGGCATATTCAGGACGCTGTTTCCTTTCCGCCTTTATGTCCGGACGCAGCGCAAATCAGGGAGATTGTGCACATTCGTGCAGGTGGAATTACCGTCTTGCACTGGAAGAAGAATCCAGACCGGGTATTTATTATCCCGTTTCTGAAGAAGACGGTTTTACAACCGTAATGAGTTCAAAAGATCTGTGCATGATTGATCACCTCAGGGAACTCGGAGAAGCCGGTGTTGATTCTCTGGAAATTGAGGGACGAATGAAAAGTACATACTACGTTGCTACAGTTACACGGGCGTACAGAAAAGCTTTGGATAATCTTTAAAATCCTAAGAAAGAATACAAGACTTACCGTGATGAACTTTTCAACGTGAGTCACAGAGAATATTCAACCGGTTTCTTTTTCGGAAACGGTCCTGTTGAACTTCCTTCAGATTCACCCGACGCTCCGCCTTTGAAGGACAATATCAACATTCACACTGAAAACGGGTATCTGAGGGATTACCAGTTTCTCGGTACTGTCGGAGAAGAGGTGAGACCCGGAGTCTGGAATGTTGACGTGAAAAATCAGATTCGCAACGGTGAATCACTTGAGTTTATCGGACCGGATGTTCTGTTTCTGAAGGCTGATAAAGTGTACACTTATGATGAAGATTTCAATCCGGTTCTTCATATTGACCACTGTAACGGAGGCTATATTGACACGGACCTTCCGTTGAAAAGCGGATACCTGATACGCAGGGAAATGTGAGCACAGTGCCGCTGTTTTCCCCGAAA
>JAKSPF010000187.1 GCA_024405065.1 Sphaerochaetaceae bacterium
AACTCACAACCCGGTATTGGCTTGATTCCTTCTTTCTGCATAACAGAATAAAAATCCATAACACCGAACATATTACCGTGATCCGTTATGGCAAGAGCCTTTATTCCCAGTTCTTTTGCCTTTTCCGCATACTTCTTTGCAGAAGCGGCACCGTCAAGAAGGGAGTAGTCCGTATGATTGTGCAGGTGGACAAATTCAGTCATGTCACCGGCTCGTTCAGTTGTCAGCCTTCAACACAACTTCCTGCTGCACACCGTTGCGGACAAACAGAATCCTTGTCTCCTCTCCGGAAGGAATCTTTTCAAGAATGTCGTAAAGCTCTTTGCTGTCTGTGATTTCCTGACCGTTCACTGCCGTGATTATGTCTCCCTTGACAAAGTTGGCATAGAAAGCAGGTGTCTTGTCAAACGTAAGGTAGGTATAAGCTCCCGTATTTCTCTTTGTTCTCTCTTTCATTGACTGATCCATATCGGTACAGTACAGACCGAACCTGCTCAGTTCCTTTGCATCAACCTCCGGCATCTTTACAAAGAAGAAAATGGTGTAATCATACTTTGCAACAGTATGTGCATAAACACTTGCCGAATAGAAACCCGGACCCCATCCGCCGGGACCCCAGTAATTTGAACGGTAGAATGTAGGAACAGTATTCACTTCAGTGTCCGTTCCGGTAAAATCTTCAGTATAAACGGCAACCTTTGCTCCTACTTTTTTACAGAACTCGGCAATGTCGGTCTTTATATCATTGACTTCGCTTGCATTGAAGTAAGAACACCCTATGGGGATGTAATATTCCTTTGAAACCAAGGCAAAGGAATCCGTGTAAATATCGGTTGCGTGTATGATTTCCGGCTGCTCACCTTGAGCAAGGAAACAATCCTGCGGAATCTCATCATACTCCGTCAGATAACTGTCATAGTGCTTTTCCATCTTTGCAAGAGAAGAACACCCTGTACAAAGAAGAACCGCAATCACAACAAGAACAAATAAAACTCTTTTCTTCATTTCATTTTCCTCACATTGCAAGTTTACTCTATAAACACCGTTTTGGATAGGACAAAAACTCCGGAAATCACCCTTTCATGAGCCAATTGCAAAATTGAGCTTTGTGAAGAATGAATTTGAATTTGCGAGGAGAAAACCGTTTTTGATAATTGAAGTCAGACTTTGTGTCTTAAGAAATTATCAAAAACGCATTTTATACCGCAAAGGCAAGTTCAGAATTCATGAATGGAATTTTGCAATTGGCTCTCATAATTGAAATTGTGCAGAGCGCCTTCTGAAGAGATTTTTGAAGGTTGCTCCTCAGACTTTATTTTCTTTCCAGTCTCTGTATTCCGATTCTGTATAAAAGGCCGCAAGTCCCCAGTTGAATGTGTCATCAATGATGAACTCCATACGATAAATGCGGTCTCCACCGTTTGTTTCTCTGATACTCACACTGTCGGCAAGAGAAGTCAGTTCCGGATCGTCCTCTGAGACAGGCTCTCTGCAAATCAGCTCATTACCTATCTTTTTTTCACCGTATTCAAGTATCAGTCTGCTGTCCTCAAACAGAAGATGAACGTTTACCAACTCTTCCTCATCCATGGAAAGAGCCTTTCTTTTGTCCATTATTTTCTCCGCCGCTTCACTTAGCCGTCTCACCTGTTCGGCTCCGCAACCTACCGTTTTTGCAACCGTGCGTATATATTCAACCGTAGGCTTTATGTATATGCTGCTGTTGTAACTTGAAATATTCAGACAGGTTATCCCTTTTTTGGCTAACTCCATAACTCTTCTGTTATACAGCAGTTCAAGAGCATCAACTTTCAACCGTCTCTGATCCAGTTTTCCGTTTTCATTCAGCGGAAAGCGTTTATACCTGAAAACAAATTCCGGAATCTTGTATGAAGAAAGTTTTTTTGCCAGAACCTGCTTTATCTGCGCTTCGCTTATGTCTTCCTTTCCCTGTTTAAAAATAATGCAGGCTTCAACACATTCTCCCAAAACATAATGCGGAGCGGACAACACCTTT
>JAKSPF010000188.1 GCA_024405065.1 Sphaerochaetaceae bacterium
CTTTTCCGGGAACTCCCCATATATTGTTCTGCGGGCAGATACACGCAAGATAATCACGGGCAGCTTTTGAAATGTAACGGTTATCATTAAGTTGCCTTTCAATAAAGCCGTTTTCTCCGCCCTCAAACGGTTTCATTGCATCTTTGTTGAACAACTTACCTTTACCGTTGGGGAGGTTCTGTGCTCGCCCCATTATTTCCGTCCAATCAAAACCTGCCGGATTACCGGAAAAAGCCTCATACGGAGTTCTGTTACCCTTTGCAAGATTACACGTTGAATGAGCAACCGTCAGATTTCCCATTGAATCAAGCAGAGTTCTTGAATACGGAAGTATATGCTCTATTTCAATTTCTTTACTAAAAAGCTGATTTGCTGGAATAACTTTACCGCAATAGGGACAACGTCTCGCAACATCATCCTTTCCCAGTTCTTTCCACAGTTTGTATTTCTTTATATCCCAACCTGACGGATTTGCAATCCCGCTGATCTTCATTATCTCTTCACGGGCAACTGAATTTTCTTTTTCATTCTCTCGCTGTTTTTTTGTTGTTTCCGCACGTTTTTCTGCACTGTCGCTTATATCACGTGAAAGTTCAACTACTATCTGTTCCGGCTTACCGTAATCTCCAATAATACTGTTTACAACTCTGCGCAACTGATTCAAAGCAATATGTACCGTAGGGTTTGCAATTTTTCCGTATTTGTATTCAACATCAGACTCGTCCGCTTCAGGGTGAGTTTTTGATACAAGAGAAGTCAGTACTTTACCATAATAAGGCAAAGAATCCTGATGTTCGGTAATAGGATTGTAACTGTGGTGAATACCGAGTTCTGCTACCGCTTCATCATACCTCAGATGTCTGTGCTGCATAAAAGGAAGACAATCACGCATAAATTTAGAAGACAAACGACCTACTTTCTTTGGGAAAACAAGTGATAAAACTTTATCCTTCTGCTCGTCATTCAGATTAAGATGTGCAAAATAATCATTTTCCAGAATTTCTTCATTTGATTGGGAATCCATCAATAAATCAACAATTTCATCCTGAATTTCCAAAGGAAGTTCATCCCACTGTTTACCGATATATTCATCCTTTCTCAGTGTGCAGGATGTATCATTTCCTTTAAGTTCAGTTCTCTTTCCGTTCTCAAGGTTGAATTTGTAATCACGTTTAAGTAATTTCCTTATGCTGTTGAAACTTTTTGATTTACATTCATTGAGTGCGTTAATCAGACAATCCTTCTGTTCATCTGTCAAATCATGCGTTATTCCCGATAAATCATAGTATTTGAGATTGTTTACTTCTTCGGCAATTCTGAACTGTTGTGCAGAGGGCAAACAAAGATATGCTCTGCTCTCGTCAGTATAAAACTGGCATTGTCCACGTTCTTGTTCTTTAAGAGGTCTTTGCGTAAAAATTGCATCAAAAATTTTCTGCCAATCCGCATCAGGATAAAATTGTACTTGCTTTGCCCTGATAAGTTGAAATTCGGTTTTATAATGTTGTCTTGACGGATAGCCCTCAAAATCTCCGCCTTTGAATCTTGCAACCTGTCCGTTCTGAATTCTTTGATGGAGATATTCACCTATAGTCCGGCATCCTGATTTCTCAATGTCTTCCGTCAGTTTATTTATTTTGTCTGCTTGTGTAAGTTTTGTTCTTTTGCTGTCTCCGGAACTTGTTGCAGTCTGTTCTTCCGTGTTGCACAGCCTGTTACTCTGAAATCCCCGTCTTGTACCGAGATGAAAAACTGCTCTTCCAAGTTCATAAGGCTCTAACTTTTCATCCAAAGCTTTTGTTCTGAGAACATAAGGATCAAGATTTTTGAGCTTCTCACGTACCGCAATATCAGAAGGAAAAAAACCGTTTTGAACCAGAATATTTACAATCCGGCTTCTTCTGAATTTTCTTCTGTCGTTCTGTCTACGAAGTCCGCGTGCCATTCGGCGTTGGAGTGCAAGCGGCTGATTATCTTTTGGGTTTCTTCCGTCACTGAAGATTCGGACTCCCA
>JAKSPF010000189.1 GCA_024405065.1 Sphaerochaetaceae bacterium
TGCAATTTTTTTACCGTCAAAGGAATCAAGACGAGCCTCAAAGCCCTGTTCAAAAACAGCTGTAACGTCTCTGTATTCCGAACTTTTGAAGGCAATTCTTTTACGCTCACGGTCAACAATCAATCTCAATCCCGGTGACTGCACTCTTCCCGCTGAAAGATTTTTGTTTGAAAGTTTGGACCACAGAAGAGGGCTGATAGTGTAACCGTAGAACCTGTCCAAAACTCTTCTTGCCTCCTGTGCATGCACAAGATTCATGTTTATGTCACGATGTTCCTCAAACGCTTTCAGTATTGCACTTTTGGTTATTTCATGAAAAACCATACGTCTGTACGGAATTTTGGGCTTACAGACTTCAACAATATGCCAACTGATGCTTTCACCCTCACGGTCTTCATCAGTTGCAAGAAGAAGCTCGTCTGCTTTCTTCAGTTCGCTTTTTATCTTTGCAACAACATTTGCTTTACCCTCACCGTCTATGTACTTCGGTTTGTAACCGTTCTCAATATCTATGCAAAGGTCTGCTTTCGGAAGAGTTCTTATATGTCCGTTGCTTGCAATGATGGTACACTCAGGTCCCAAAAATTTACCTATTGTCTTTGCTTTTGTGGGAGACTCAACAATAATCAGTTTTTTTTCACCTGCTTTCTTATCTGCCATAAACACTCCTGAATCAATTTCTGATATGCGAACCGGTACCGTACCGTATCCTGCAGTGACGCAGAGAATATTTTTACTTTACGTTTTTCACTTGTCAAGAGGAACATGCAACCGTTTTTCCTGATGTTTTTTTCCTGCGGAACCTCATAATCGCAGATTATGAACTTGCCCGGCATTCAGCAAAAAGGCGAATGGGTCTGTTCAGAAGAAGAAAATCAAGTAAGGGAACGGAAAAACAAACCGTCTTTTCATCGGTAACAACACCATTTGTTTCAAGAACATCATCGGGCATTACAACTGTTATTTCTATCACCGAGGATCTGATTGCCTCAGGACCGGATTCGCCCAGAATATATTCAATCATTTCAAGATAATTTTCTTCAGTCATACCGTTGTTGTAACGCGGTCCGTAAACCGCAAAATCAGGATCTGAAAGCAACGGTATCATCTGCTCAAGAGCCGGATAACTGTCCATATCTATATTCAATTCAAATCTGCCGTTTTCACAGCTCAGAACCTGCTGTCCCAATCCTCCGGACAAGGAATTTACAAGATTATCAAGACCGTCAAATGAAAAACCTATTTTGCATACTGCCGTTTCGGGATCACGTGAAACGCTTATATCATGTGCAAAATCAGACCTCATAAGATCCGATGCAAAGGCAAAAAGAGCCCTCTTATCCATGCTGCCCGTGGTATTCCATGATGAAAGATCATCCAAAAGGCCTCTGAAAAAATCCGTAGGAATCACCTCTGTATTACTTTTTCCGCCTACATCAAGAGTCTGATATACGGAGCATGACGCAAACAGGAGAACGCTCACTAAAAGCAACAGAATTTTTTTCATAAAACCTCTATTTTCCCTTCTTAATCAGTACAACTTTGGGCTTTTCCGCAGCAGCCTGAACAGGTTGTGGTTTCTGCTCGTAGTGTACAGTATTGTGCTTATTCAGATTCGGAGTCTTGATTGGCTTTTCAAGACGCATATTCATTTTTGTCTGAACTTCCGGTTTAAAAGAATTTTCTGTTTTCACAAGAACCGGTTCTTCATCAGCCTGTTTTTTATACAAAGCATTGTAATCATCAACAGAAATAACGGTATACCAGCCTCCAACAGACTCGCCTTCATGTTTGTTGATTCCCGTGTAATCAAGACTTGCCTCTTCATAACGTCTGAACTTGAAAATAGCATCATTCATAAGTGTGGCATTGAATACGTTCAATTCACAAAGAAGCGCAAAGTCTTTAACCGAGAGTCCCGTCACTTTTTTAAACAAATCAGGTTCTAACTGCGTTATTACATCTTTGAGC
>JAKSPF010000019.1 GCA_024405065.1 Sphaerochaetaceae bacterium
AAACAAAAAGGGAAGCGTAAAACTTCCCCTTTGTTTTTACCAGAGACGGGACTTGCCTTCAACCTTCCGGTTGTCCGGTTTCAGGCCGGCTTTGCTTCAGAACGCTCGCTCCTGCTCGTGTTCTTCCTACCGCAAAGCATCAAGTCCCTATGTTTAGTTAAAAACAAAAAGGGAAGCGTAAAACTTCCCCTTTGTTTTTACCAGAGACGGGACTTGAACCCGTACGACCGTTATGGTCAGGGGATTTTAAGTCCCCAGTGTCTACCATTCCACCACTCTGGCACAGGAAAATATTATAATCAAGAATCGGCGTTGGTCAAGTTTTTGGTAATCAACAGGCGGTCAACACGCCGTCCGTCCATAGCAATGACCTTCACGGTGAGATTCCTATATTCAAAACTTTCTCCGGTTTCGGGAAAGTGGTTAAGCATTTCAACAGCCCAGCCTCCGGCAGTTTCGCTTTCAGCATCAAACTCATCTTCACTGATTCCTGCAAGTTCAATGAATTCATTTATCGGAATATCACCGTCAACCTCAAATTCTTCATCATTTTTTACAACAACGTCATTTTCTATCGTATCCGTTTCGTCCCAAATGTCACCAACAATCTGTTCAAGAACGTCTTCAAGGGTAATGATGCCGAGCGTACCGGAATATTCATCCGTAACGATTGCCATATGTTGCTTTTCTTTTCTGAACACCATCAGCACAGACGGAAGTTTCATGGTTTTGTAAACGTAGCACGGTTTGAGAAGCAACGGAGCAATATCAAATTTTTCCCCCTTGTTCTGAGCGAACATACTGAAAAAGCTGTTGAGATGAAGAATTCCTATTATGTTGTCCGTACTGTCCTGATAAACAGGAATTCTTGAATACGGTGTTGCGTCAATCATTTCAAGAATATCGGACCATTTACTCTCAATATCAATTGCCTGCACATCAATACGAGCCGTCATGACTTCGGATGCTGAAATATCTGCAAAATCTATTGCATTCTGGACAATTTCAGAATCATCTTCGTCAATTACTCCTTCGTCTTCTGCCGTTTCAATTATGGACTGAAGTTCTTCAACACTTTCATCAGTATTTTCATCTTCATCTTCAGTGTCTTTTTCTTTGAAAGGCAGAGTAAGGAGTTTTACAAGCCACACAACAATATTCACAATAGGGGTCAGGATGAACATAAGAACCCTGAGAAACAGTGAATATTTCATAGAGAGTGAGGTGGCATTCTTTTTTCCGAGTATCTTCGGAAGCGTCTCACAGAAAATAACTATTATCACCGTATCTACGGCAGTTAAAATCCATGTGTACGTGTCCGTTTTGAAAAGTAAAAAGGAAATTACGGAAATAATTGATGAAGAAGCAATGTTTACAAGGTTGTTTCCTATAAGAATGGTTGACAACGCATGATCAAAATGTTCCGTAATATAAAGTGCCCTACGGGCAGATGTGTTGTTTTTTTCTTCCGAAAGGTTTTGAAGTCTCAGTGTATTTACGCTTGAATATGCCATCTCACTTCCGGAAAAGAACGCCGAAAACAGAAAACAGAGTATCAGGGAACAGAAAAGAATAATAAGTGTTGTCATTCCTTTTCGTCCTCCAGATATACCGAAGCCGTATTGCCTGCTGTACGCATATTCTGTTCTGCGGCAATATCGTCGCTTTCATCCCAAATATCACCGACAAGTTCTTCAAGAATATCCTCAATTGTTATAATGCCGAGAGTTCCTTCAAAGTCATCAGTCACCACAACCATATTGACTTTGTGTTTTGACATAAGGGGTAAAAGTTCGTGAATTTCAGTGTTTCTGTGTGTGTAGTACACTCTGTCCGTTACCTTTGCGGTTTCAGGAGCATGTCCGCAGTGCATATATTCTTTCATATACTTTCTTGTCTGAATTACACCGACTATGTTGTCTATTGAATCTTTGTAAACGGGAATTCTTGAGTGGGTTTGTTGTCTGATGAATTCAAGGATTGCATCAGGGGATTCATCAACATCAATAGCTTTGATTTCCCGTCTCGGTGTGAGTATCTTTTCCGCAGTGACATCTCCGAACTGCAGTGCGCTTGAAATGAGCTCACTCTGTTGTTCATCCAAAGTGCCTTCTTCTGCCATATCCTCAATGATATCCTGAAGTTCATCTTCCGTTACGGAAACCTCAGTGTCGCTTTGTGAGTGCTTTTGAACAAAACTGCCGAACCCGCTCAGAAACGAGGCAAAAGGTTTTGCAATGAACATCAGAACGGAAAGAAGGGAAGAGCCGCTGAGCATTATTTTGAAACTGTTTTTCTTTCCGAGACTCTTGGGCAACATTTCACAGGCAAAAAAGACTGCAACGGTTGTGATGACTGTTGCAACAGAAACAAATGACAGTCCCCACATTTTTGTGACCCACACCGTTACAATTGATGCTATGGAGAGATAGCAGATATTGTTGAAAATAAGAATTGTTGTTATTGCACGGTCAAATTTTTCAATTATCTTCAAGGCAACCTTTGCTCTTGAATCACCATGTTCTGCAGCAACTTTAATTTTATTTTTTGAAACGGAAGCAAGTGCCGTTTCCACGCAAGACAGATATGCAGAAAAGCAAAAAAGAAAAAACAAAGACAAAAGCGGGGGTTTACTGCCGTCATCCATTCGGACAAACTCTCCTTGAAAACAATACCTGATGGTAAATTACGGAAAAATCATACTGCTTATTGACCAATACTGTCAAATGCAGTACCTTATGCGCAACCTGAATAAAATCGTGATAGAGGTTGCATCCGAAAAGAGTAGGCGTCTCTCAAAGGCAATAGGGGACGATGAAAGGGGCGGATGCCGAGGGGTTGGGTCTTGCCGAAGACTCAATGCTCGGGCAACAGGATAATATCCTGCTGACTGTCGTCCGGGATACGGACGGAGAGCTGTCATATTTCTTTACTGAGAATAATGGGATGTTTTCAGCGGAACTATGGCAACATGGTTTCGTTGAGGTGAGTTTTTGTGAAAAAGGAGAATGTCCCATGTTTTATCAGACAATCTGGTCTCTTCTGCCGCCGATTATTGCAATTGCGCTGGCACTGATTACAAAAGAGGTCTATTCATCTCTGTTTATCGGTATAGTAGCCGGCGGACTTTTGTATTCAGGTTTTTCTTTTGTAGGAACACTGACCCATGTGTTTAATGACGGTATTGTTTCTGTCGTTTCCGACAGTTACAACGTAGGAATTCTGGTGTTTCTTGTTATCCTCGGAGCTCTTGTTTCGGTGATGAACAAAGCAGGCGGTTCCGCTGCGTTCGGAAGGTGGGCAGCAAAGCACATCAAAACAAGGGTCGGTGCTCAACTGGCTACAACGGCACTTGGAGTTATGATTTTCATTGATGATTACTTCAACTGTCTCACTGTCGGTTCTGTTATGCGTCCGGTAACCGATAAATGCGGAGTTTCAAGAGCAAAGCTGTCATATCTGATTGATGCAACCGCAGCTCCGGTATGTATTATTGCTCCTGTGTCTTCATGGGCTGCCGCTGTATCGGGTTTTGCAAAGGACGGAGGGTTTTCTCTGTTTATAAAGGCAATTCCGTACAACTACTATGCAATTCTGACAATAGTCATGATGGTATTTCTTGCTCTTATGCATTTTGATTACGGTCCTATGGCAAAGCATGAAAAAGCAACAATCGCAACAGGTGACGTATTCTCAGGTTTCGGTGAAGCAGAAGAGGAAATTGAGGATGAGGGAAGAACTGACGGAATAGTTCTTGATCTTGTATTCCCCGTTGTAATTCTTATTATCAGCTGTGTTATCGGTATGATATACTCCGGAGGTTTCTTTGAAGGTGAAACATTTGTTAATTCATTTTCAAATTCCGATGCTTCTGTCGGTCTTATGCTTGGAAGTGCGGTGACGTTTGTCATCACCGTGATTTACTTCCTTGTACGCAAAACTCTGAAATTTGCGGAAATAATGAAGTCTCTTACCGGCGGTTTCAAGGCAATGGTTCCTGCAATACTGATCCTTATTTTTGCATGGTCTTTGAAAGCAATGACAGATTCTCTCGGAGCAAAAGAGTTTGTTGCGGGCGTGGTTGAGTCCTCTGCCGGAGGTTTCAGATTTTTCCTTCCTGCCATTATTTTCCTTATCGGTTGCGGGTTGGCATTCTCCACCGGCACGTCATGGGGAACATTCGGTATTCTTATTCCGATAACGCTTTCTGTTTTTTCTCTTGACGATCCGCTCGGAGTTGTCTGTGTATCAGCCTGTATGGCAGGTGCGGTCTGCGGAGATCACTGCAGTCCCATTTCCGATACTACGATAATGGCTTCTGCCGGTGCCCGCTGTAACCATGTTATTCACGTATCAACGCAGTTGCCTTATGCTTTGACTGTGGCTGCTGTCAGTTGTGTCTCCTATGTTATTTCAGGATTTGTTCCCAATTGGTTGATAACACTTCCTCTTTCAATAGCGCTGATGATTGTGACGCTTTTGCTGATAAGAAAGAAACTCTGTCTGTGATAACAACAGTACGGGAAAGCAGGCTGTAGCAAAAGTCAGAAATTCTGACCGGAAGTTACAGCCTTTTTTTGTTAACTTATTCCAATTATCGTGAATTTACTATATAAGTATCAGAGAGCAACTTACAAAACTGAGATTTGTGAAGAGCTAATTTGTTTTTTCTCCGTAAAAACAGGTTCGGAGTTTATGAAAGCAGTTTTGCAAGTTGCTCTAACAAATAGGAGGAAAAAATGGATAGGAAAAGAATTGTACTTCTTTGCCTTACTGTTGTTGCTGTACTTGCATTATTTACTGCATGTTCACGCGGACGCAGTGCGGACTGTACTGTCACATTCAACAGCAACGGCGGAACTGCCGTAGCTTCAAGTGTTGTCAAGTACGGAAAAACGGTTTCAAGACCGAGTGACCCGATGAAGGACGGTTATATTTTCAGAAAATGGTGTACCGATCCTCAGTTAACATCGGAGTATGATTTCAATTCTGTGGTAAAAAGTAACATTACTCTTTATGCAGACTGGAAGATGATTTCTGTTCAGAAAACTGTTGAGACAACAAAAGCTGTTGAACCGGAAAAGAAACAGGATTCACGTGAAGGTGAAATCATAACTATTGTTCTGAACAGTCAGAAAGCAACAACTACCGGTACAAGCAGTATTTCGGTAGAGTACGGTAAGACTATGCCGGAGATTACTCTTCCGACAAAAGTCGGGTACGTATTTGGGGGATACTGGACTGAAAAAGACGGACACGGAGTCAAGTACTACAATGCAGACGGAACAGTTACAAGAAATTATGACGGTTCTGATTCAATGATTTATGCTTTGTGGATTCCGGGAAATGATACGGCTTATACCGTATGTCATTTCAAAGAAGATTCCGACAACAGGTATGTCCTTGCAGATACTGAAAATCTGAAAGGCACAACAGGTGCGGTTGTTTATGCATCTGCCAAGACTTACACCGGTTTTTCTTATGATTCGGAAATCAAAACAACCGTTGCAAACGGAAATATTGCTGCAGACGGATCTTTAGTGCTTAAACTTTTCTATAGAAAAGATGCTCTTGCTGTTTCTTTTGTCAGCAACGGCGGTACGGCAGTAGCTTCAAAAACAGCAAAGTACGGTATGCCGGTTGATGCTCCTGAAGTTCCTTCCAAAATCGGTTACACGTTTGCCGGTTGGTATAAGGACAGTTCTTTAAGTACTTCATGGAATTTTGCAAGAGACACTGTCACGGAGCCGATTACCCTCTATGCAAGATGGACTTCCAACAGAAATACCGTTTACAGTATTGCTCATTATCTTGAAGATTCAGAGGGAAATTACGTTTTGCAGGAGTCTGAAAACAAAGTAGGTGCAACCGATACGCTCGTTTCTGCTTCAGCAAAGAATTATTGGGGATATACCTATGACAAGAAGGTCTCCGGTACTGTTTCAGAAGGTAATATTTTGCCTGACGGTTCATTGGTTCTCAAACTTTACTATACCAAGAATGCCATGAATATCGTATTCAACAGTAACGGAGGTTCTGCTGTTCCTTCAGTAGCTGTCAAATACGGTAAGACTCTTGATGCTCCGGATGAACCCGTGAAGACCGGATATTCATTTGCAGGATGGTTTAAGGATACAACACTTACAAAAGCGTGGGATTTTGCTGATACTGTTACTTCTCCGGCAACACTGTATGCAAAGTGGGTTGCCAATACTGATACCTCTTATACTGTGTGTCACTACAAAGAAGATACAGACAACAAATATGTTCTTGCCGATACGGAAAGTCTGTTCGGGACAACCGGTTCGTTTGTTTATGCTTCTGCCAAGTCTTATGCCGGTTTCTCATATGATTCCGGAATAAAGACAACAGTTGCAAGCGGAAGTGTTGCTGCGGACGGTTCTCTTGTACTCAAGTTATTCTACAAGAAAAATTTCCTGAATATTGCATTCAACAGCAACGGAGGTTAATTTGTAGCTTCAAAGTCTGTGAAGTACGGAACAACAGTTGATGCTCCGGCAGATCCTTCAAAAACCGGATATGTGTTTGACGGTTGGTACAAGGAAGATTCTTTTGACAATAAGTGGAATTTTGCAAATGATGCTGTAATGGAAACAACCACGGTTTATGCAAAATGGATTGCAAATGCGAATACTGCCTACAAGGTAGCTCATTATCTTGAAGCTGACGGAAAGTATGTAATCAGAGATACTGATGAATTGAATGGTACTACCGGTTCGGTTGTGAATGCAGTTGCGAGAAATTACACCGGTTATACGCTTGATTCAACAATCAGAGATACCGTTGCAAGCGGTAAGGTTACTGCTGATGGTTCCCTTGTTCTCAAGCTCTTCTACAGAAAGAATTTCCTGAATGTTACATTTGACAGCAACGGTGGAACTGCTGTTGCTCCAAGAACAGTCAAGTACGGTTCATTGCTCGGTTCGGCTGAAACTCCTATCAGAGAAGGCTATGTGTTCCGCGGATGGTACAAGGAGAGTTCGCTTGCAAATCTCTGGAATTTTGCAGGTGAGGTTGTCAATGATTCAACAACTCTCTATGCAAAGTGGGAACCTGCAATGTATACAATCACTCTTGAGAGGAACGGAGGTAAGGCGAACGGCACAGCAAGTGTTGCATATAACGGTAACACAGCTGTAATCAACAAAGATATTGCTCGTGACGGTTATTCACCGCTCGGTTTCTATTCTTCTCCGGAAGGTGGAAGTAAAGTTCTGAATCTTGACGGCACATTTGCATCAAATGATGTAGAAGGCTATATAGAGAACGGTAGGTGGTACAGGACTGACAGAACAACGCTTTATATGCATTGGTTCGGTGGTCAGCCGATCGGCGGAAGAATTTTCTACGTTTGCGGAGACAATGGAGCAACGTATGAATTCTATGATGCCAACAAGGAATTGATTACAGGTCCTCAGGATGTTGTCGGTCTTGCAAATGCAGTTTATTACAAGATTGTTTCCGGAAAGCCGGTATTTGATAAATTCTATGTCTATGATTCAACGAATGCTGTTGTTGAGGATCTCCAGTGGGGTTCTTATAAGAGCAAGACTGTTTCTGTTGATCTCGGTCTGAAGGCGGACGGAGTCGGACACGGCAAGAAGAATACCGAGTCTGCACTCAGTGTGAAAGACAAGGTTGACGGTCAGACAAAGAAATCTCTTGCTATTAAGAGCAGCCGTGATAGTTATGAGACGATTTGGGCATTTGTCTGCTACATGAACGGTGAAAACGGTGTGAACGGCGGTAGTGAATTCTACAATGTGTTCGGACCTGCAGGAAGAAAGTGTAACAGAGTTGAAGGTTGTACTGACTGGTATGTCGGTTCAACAGCCGAGTATGACAAACTCAAGGAAAGTGGACTTGTTAATTCATTGTTCAGTTCAATCAAGATGGTGTGGAGCAGTGTTGAGTACAATTTCAACGACTCATTCAGTTGGCTCTATCTTGATGCCGATGATTGTCACTGGAGTAACAGTAGTAAGGGAAGTATCTGCAGAACAGTTCTTCTCAGATCATTCTGATTCTGTTACATCGTTAAGCGAGAGTTGCTGCTTTGCGGCAACTCTTTTTTTGTCAGGGCTCCTTTTCAGCAAAATAGCAAGAATCATTACACACATTTGTCCTGCACTGTTTGCCATCCAAACACCGTTCTGACCGGAGATATGAGGCAATATCTGAAGGAAAATAAAAATGAAAACCGGTTCAATATAACTTATTACATAAGATTTCAGATTTTCACCGGAGGCATAAAAATTTGATGTAATTGTTCGGCTTACTGCAAGGCATGGTATTCCGACTGAAAAAATCACTATTCCGTTTTTTATAATTGATGCAACACTTTCTGACGTACCCATGAAAATTCCGTATCTGTAACCGTTGGGAATGCATACGGCAACTGATACAAGGGAAAAAATCATTGAAAAGAGCATGGTGAGTTTTTTTATGTATGAAAGAGATTTCTCGTCTCCTCGCCCGTAATACGTACTTATCAATGGTTGTGCTCCATCATCAATTCCCTGAATTACAAGGGCTATTATGCAGAAAAGGTAAGAAATGCACCCGTATGCTCCGAGTGCCTGTTCTCCGCCGTATCTGAGGCATGCCCTGTTCATTACAATTACACTTACATTAGGGATCATCGTCAGACCGAACGGTGAGAGACCTATTTGTAATATGTGCTTTGCATATGAAACGAAATATCTGCATTTTAAGTGTATTTTTTTTACACCGATAAGACATACAAGACAAATTACAAAAGCAATCGCTTCAGCTATTACCGATGCTGCCGCAGCCCCCGTTAACCCGAGGTTCTTTATCCAGACAAAATACCAGTCCAGAATTATATTTATTACCAATCCGGCAATCATGGAAATCATTGCAATAAACGGTTTGCCGCAGTTTCTGACTATGGGCGTAAAACCTGTTCCGAAAACCTGTACAAGTGATCCTGCTGCAAGTATCATGAAATACGGTTTTCCTAGTTCTGCAATGCTTCTGCTTGCTCCGAGCAACTCAAGAAGCTGTATGGGAAAGACAAGCATCGGTATACTGATGATGATTCCTGCCAGTGTCATCAGAATATATGAAGTATTGAGATACCGTGAGGCTTCTTCCGTTTTCCCTTGTGCTGTAGCTACAGAGTATCTGACAGAAGCACCTATACCGATGCCTGAGCCTGCAGCCTGCATGAAAGCAATGAGTGAGTAGGCAATATTTATTGCTGCTATTCCGCTGTCTCCTACCTTGTTCCCGACAAAAAACGCATCTACAAAACAGTAGATTCCTGCAAGAACAAATGAAAGTACCGAAGGCAGTACATAATTAAGAAAGTTTTTAAATAGTGACATAAACAGATTTGTAATTGTGTCATAATCGGGAATTTCTTTCAAACCTAAATTTTCGTGGGAATTTAGAGAAACTTTCAAAACTCCCTGTAAATCCAAATTCATTCTGCACAAAGCTTAATTTTGCAATAGGCTACCGGATTTTGCAAATTTCTCTGAAAAATAAAAACCCGCAGCATATTGACTGCGGGTCTTTCGGTAAATGTGCTTCAAAGTCAGTTAAGTGACTTCTTTGCCTGTTCAACAAGTGCTTTGAACGCTGTCTTGTCCTCAATTGCCATATTGGAAAGAGCTTTTCTGTTAAGCTGAATACCTGCAACTTTAAGGGCGTGCATGAACTGTGAATAATTCATTCCTTCAGTTCTTACCGCAGCTGAAATTCTGGCAATCCAAAGCTGTCTGAAATCTCTTTTCTTTTCCTTTCTGCCACGATAAGCATACTGTCCGGCTCTTGCAACAGCATCTTTTGCAATACGGTTGTTTGTGGATCTGCGTCCCCAGTAACCTTTTGCAAGATTAAGAATTTTCTTGCGCCTGTCTTTGTGTTTTGTTCCGTCTACCGCTCTTGGCATAGCTCTTCCTCCTCATCAACCGTAGGGAAGCATTACTCTGACTTTTCTTGCTTCCGATTCGTCAAGAATACCGGCGGCGCGAAGATTTCTCTTGCGTTTTGTGGTCTTCTTGGTGAGGATATGGCGAAGTCCCTGCTTTTTGTACATGACCTTACCACCCGCTGTGACCCTGTAGCGCTTCTTTGCGGAGCGTCTTGTTTTCATTTTAGGCATATTCACCTCAATTCACCGTGTACAGGAAACAAGTACCCTGTATCACTGTTATTCTAAACCTTTCGGATTAGTTCTTTTTCTTTGCCGGACTGAGCATCATGCTCATATTCCGACCTTCCATCGCAGCCTGCGAATCAACAACAAATGTTACTTCTTTTTCAGTGAGTTTTTCAAGTATCCGATCCAGAACTACCTTTCCCAGCTCTGTATGAGCCAATTCTCTTCCGTGGAAACGTATAGTAACCTTGCATTTGTCATTTGCCTGAAGAAACTCTGCTATTGCCTTCGTTTTAACTTCAAGGTCATGAACGTCAATTTTAGGTTGCATTCTGATTTCATGAAGTTCAACACGGTTCTGAGCCTGAACTTTTTTGTTTTCCTTCATACGTTTTTCACGTTGGTAACGGAACTTGCCGTAATCAACTATTCTGCATACCGAAGGGTTTGCATTAGGGGAAATCTCTACCAGATCAAGCCCGGCTTCCTCTGCAAGTGCAAGCGCATCAAAGAAACCCATTACACCTTTTTTTTCATTGTTCTCATCAATAAGGAACACTTCCCTTGCTCTGATCTGTCGATTAACCCTTAATTCATCCTGTTTAGCCAATTTAAACGCTTTTCCTCACTCCAAAACAAAGTCTCTTCCGTTAACATAGCACGAAAGAGACTTTGTTTTCAATATTTACAAAGTTTGTTTTACAAGTTCTCACGCAAAGCCCGATTTTCTTTTAAGTATTGATTCTCAAGCCTTACCTGCAGAACCCAAAACATCTTTGTTTTTGTGCATATACATTTCTTTAAGGGCTTCACGTGCAGGTTTGAGGTATCCTCTCGGATCAAATATCTCAGGTTTCTCGTCTAAAATCCGCCTTATTGTTCCGGTCATTGCAAGTCTGCCGTCACTGTCAATGTTGATTTTACACACGGCACTCTTTGCTGCCTGTCTGAGCTGTTCTTCGGGAATACCTACGTTATCCTTAAGCTTTCCGCCGTGCTCGTTGATCATCTTTACAAATTCCTGAGGAACTGAAGATGAACCGTGAAGCACAATCGGGAAACCCGGAAGTTTCTTTTCAATTTCAGCAAGGATATCAAATCTGAGGGGAGGCGGAATCAATATACCGTCCTCGTTCCTTGTACATTGAGCAGGGGTGAATTTATTTGCACCGTGACTTGTTCCTATTGATATGGCCAGTGAATCCACACCGGTTTTTGATACAAAGTCAATTACTTCTTCCGGTCTTGTGTAGCTTGATTTTTCAGCCGAAACCTCATCTTCAATGCCTGCAAGTACACCGAGTTCGCCCTCAACCGTTACGTCAAATTTGTGGGCGTATTCAACAACTTTTTTTGTGATTGCCACGTTCTCTTCGTAGGAAAAGTGTGAACCGTCAATCATTACGGATGAAAAACCGTTGTCAATACATTCCTTGCATGTTTCAAAACTGTCACCGTGATCAAGATGAAGCACAATAGGGATGTCGTATCCGAGTTCATGAGCATATTCTGTTGCACCGCGAGCCATATTCCTGAGAAGGTTGATGTTTGCATAGTCTCTTGCACCCTTTGAAACCTGAAGAATAACGGGTGATTTTGTTTCAACACATGCCATTATTATTGCTTGAAGCTGCTCCATGTTGTTGAAATTGTATGCCGGAACTGCATATCCGCCTTTTACCGCCTTTGCAAACATATCTCTTGTGTTTACAAGACCGAGTTCTTTGTATGATGTCATTATCATATCCTCCGTTGCACAATATAATAACTACCGGTGATGTGGTCAATAAATCGGAGTTTTTTGTGGCGTGAGAAGACCCTTCAAAACTCCTTGACTTAAAGTTTTATGGGATTTAGAGTTTTCAGCATGGGCAGAAAGATAATAGTTTTTTCGGTGATTGCGGCACTTGCGGCGGGTTTTTTGGTGATACTGCCGTTTGCACTAAACGCTTCATTTCAACGCCCTTGTTTCGTTTTTCTGGACGATCCGGTTCTGTCGCTTGTTTTTCCGCACGAAATGTATGGTGAATTTGAAAAGCCAACAGGTAAAAGAAATACAGGTGGATATGACTATT
>JAKSPF010000190.1 GCA_024405065.1 Sphaerochaetaceae bacterium
CTACGGTCAGCGGCTGCGCTGAAAAAAGATGGGCTCTTCTGCTTTGCTGTGTTGTTGTTTTGTGCCTCTGCTCATGCAGAACCGCACAGATGATTGCCCGGCAGAGTGATTTGCGTGAGGTTCTTCTTTCCGGTGAAACGGAAGAAGCGGATGCGCTTGTTGAATCCAGCGGGGAAAAATATAACGATGATCTTGTTTTTGCCATGGATGCGGGGTGGATCAATTATTACAACGGTGATTACGACAATGCCATAAGATTCTTCACTGCAGCGGAAAATCTTGCAGAGGCAAGAAAGCCCAAATCAATAAAAAATTTTATCGGAACACTTGCAATCGGGGCAAATGCAAGTGATTTTTCCGCAACAGATTATGAACATATCTTCATAAACATCGGTCTTGCTCTTTCTTACTACGGTAAGGGCGAACCGGATGAAGTGTTTGTTGAAATAAGGAAAATAGATTCCAAACTGACGGATTATGCGCTCAATGCAAAAGACAAAAATTCTGTTCTTGAAGAGTTGATGACTTTGGAGGTTTCCGATCCGTACAACTGGAAGGACGGGGAGGGGCGAACCGGTTCGTTTACTCCTCCGGAAGAAGCCGAACAATATACGTTTTCTCCGTTTGCAAGTTATCTCAGTATGCTTTTTTACCGTGCAGAAGGTGATGTGAGTAATTCGGAAATTGACTTCAAAAGGCTTGCGGCAATCAGCAGATTCACTCCGGATGCCGATGATGTCAAAGTTCCGCAGGGAAAGGCAAGGGTGACTGTTGTATCCGTTGAGGGTCTTATACCGCAGAAACATGATGAAAGTGTTATGGCTCGGACAATGTTGCCTCCGCTGAAATACAAGGATCAAAACGGTAAACAGGTTTGTGTTCCGGGTCTTCCGTATTCACACAAAGTTGCGTGGTCTGTTCTTCCGGAGCATTCCGTATCGGATATTGTCCGTACTACGGTAAGATGCTCTGACGGAAGCAGTGTGGAGGAAACCGTTATTGAAGATGTGGCACTTGCTGCAAAAAAATCACTGTCAGTGAATACGGAGAGTGAATTTCTTAAAAGTTACTATCGCGGTTACACTCGCTTGAAAACGTCATGGTTCGGTATTGCGCGTGTTTATGCTGAAATGAAAAAAAAGTCACCCGCATTGGCTTTTGCTTTTCTTGTTTCCTCTCTCAATGCTGTTAATAAAAGTGAAAAAGCGGATTTGAGACTCGGTTCGTTTCTTCCGGGCAACATAAAGTGTGCCGGTATGACGCTGGAGCCGGGTGTATATGATTTTACGGTGGAGTATCTTATGTCTGACGGAACCTCAGTGACAAGAGTTTTTTCAGGTGTTAAAGTCAGGGAGAAAGGTCTGAATCTGATTGTTTCCGAATGTATAAAGTGAGTTGCCTGTGTTTGAATTACGTAAATTTACCGTGTTGCTGTTTGTTTTCTCAGTTCCGGCTTTGCTTTTTGCTGTGCCTCAGTGGGTATCTGATCCGTACTGTGAATTTCCGCAGTCGGATTACATCTGCGGTATAGGTTCAGGTTCCACTCTTACAGATGCAGACAATGCGGCAAAGACTGAGATTGCAGGGTTTTTCGGTACTTCCGTTGATTCGCAGATAAGGTCTTTTTCTTCCTACGGTTCTGCTTCTGACAGTGAGGAGATTTTTGAGACGGACTCTGTTTCGGCGATTGTTGTTGATGATATCAGCGGTATAAGAATTGATTCTCGTCATTTCAGTAACGATATGTTCTATTCACATGCAGTTCTTAAAAAATCGTCTGCTGCCATGTACTGTGCGGAGAAAATTCCGGCATTGGAAAAACAGCTTTTGCAGATACAGACACTTATAAAGGACACACAAGGTTCTTTTTCCGCGATGCAGGACTGTGAAAGGTACACTAAGATTTACGATAAATACTTAAAAAACATAAGGATGGTCAATGTTC
>JAKSPF010000191.1 GCA_024405065.1 Sphaerochaetaceae bacterium
GATTGCAGTAAAAGAGTATTCTTTCACTCAAAGTTGTTTTACCTGAGTCAATATGGGCACTGATACCTATATTTCTCATCTTTTTCAATTCTGACATTTCTTAACCTCTGAAAATTCCAACAAAACCTAGCATATTTTCAAAGACACTTCAATAGGTAACTGATGTTACTTCCCGATTTCCTCAACGGATTTGCGTCTTGCCTGCTCAAAAACACCTGCATATCTTAACTTGGGACCGTCAAGAATTCCTTCCCACGTACCTTGTTTTGACATCTTTACAATCAGTTGTTTCTCAAGAACATTGGTCGGAGGCTGGTTTTGTTTTTTTGCAATATTATCACGGGCAATGAAAAAATTGCGGATATAAATCTTCTGCTCTCTTGAAAGAGCTCTGTAATTACAAATCTTTTCCCAACCGGGTTTATCGCTGTGTTTCTGCTCTGCACAACGGTGCATGGTTGATGTAATCTTTTTCTGTTGCCGGGCAGAGTTTTCATTTCTTCCAGTAAAGACAACTTCAAATCAAATAAATACTTAACATCATCAAGAGCATAATGTATCTGTTCTTCCGAAAGGGGGCGTTTCATCCAGTTCGCACGCTGATATTTTTTCTTCAGGGCCGGATTTTCCGTCTGAAAATGAAGATTGCGTTCAATAAGACCGGTAAGATTGCCGTTAAAACCCAGCGCTTGTGCAATTACTCTTAAATCAAATATGTTCCGCAGTTGGATTTTCATGGTTTTTCTTACTATGGAAGCATCACTTGAGCAATCAAACATAATCTTTTCCATCGGGCTTTCAAGTAAAAAACGCAGCGCATCGACTCCGTCAGGGTAATTCTGAATTTTCCATGCATCTACAATGTAGTAAGCCGAACCGTCAAACAGTTGAATCAGACACAGGTGCTCACCGTACACATGAAGATTGGACTCCTCTTCAAAGTCCATTGCAACGGATTCAATACCGTTCTTCGTTAAATCCGCTACAAGAGAAATCAGAGCCTTTGATGTTTCTACAGTTGTGTAGGGTATCATATTTTTATCAGAATATCCTTGTTGAATACCATCTGACGGCACTTCACTCCTGCCTGTGCCAGCATCCTTTTGGAAGCCCTGACACCGTCTGTATCCGCGTACTTGTCATCTTTGTATATGACCTCTTTGATTCCGCTTTGAATTATGGCTTTTGCACATTCATTGCAGGGGAAAAGCGCAACATACAATGAGCAGCCCTTAAGATTTCTGGTACTGTTGAGTATGGCATTCAGTTCAGCATGGCAGACATAGGGATATTTGGTATCGTAAAAATTACCTTCTCTGTCCCACGGAAGTTCATCATCACTGCACCCGATGGGGAATCCGTTATATCCCGTTCCCACGATTTTTCTGTCAGATGTAACGATACAAGCTCCGACCTGTGTATTCGGGTCTTTACTTCTCATTGATGAAAGTACGGCTACCGCCATAAAATATTCGTCCCATGAAATGTAATCTTTTCTTTTATCCATTTTATGCTTCCTTTTCTGTCTGAAATTATAAAAAACGGGAACCTGAAAAACAAGTTCCCGTTTGTCATCAACTGAAGATTCTCAGTTTTTCATAAACCCGAGGCAGTTATTTTGCAGCCTTGAGATTCTTCTCCATCGTATTGAGAAATTCGGAAAGTTCCTTAGGAAGATGCGAACCGAACTGAGGATAGTAGTTATTGCGGATATCATCAACTTCTTTGAGCCATCCGTCAATATCAACCTTGAGAAGTTCTTCCATATCTTTCTCAAATACCGGAACTCCATCGCCCAAAAACA
>JAKSPF010000192.1 GCA_024405065.1 Sphaerochaetaceae bacterium
AAAAGCCCATTATGCGCAATGTAATGAATACATTATTTGTCTATTATACGCATAGTATCAAGTACGATGTTTGTCTATTATACGCATTGTATCAGGTACAACGTTTGGCTATTATACGCAGTGTACCGATACTTGTCGGAATCTCAGGCGAACCGGCACTGTATGGAATTTTGCAATTGGCTCTCCAATTTCAAAATTCCATAATGATTAAGGTCTGAAAGGCTCATCAATTCACATGTTCCTCTGCTTTACACGATACCGGAGAACCAAGTATTTCTACTATGCCAATCAGACAGCTTCTTTTCCGTACTTTACATCAAGTTCTCTGACAATAATTTTCATCCTGCCGTCAAGGAATTTCATGGCTTCCTTTTTTTTATTTTTTGGTACCCCGTAGTATGCTTCCGCTACGGATCCGGTAATTGCTCCGATGGTATCCGAATCTCCACCTATGGAAATAGCATTGCGTATTGCATCCTCAAATGATGTTGATTCAAAGAATGCCTCAAGTGCCTGAGGAACAGAGCCCTGACAGCTTTCATTCATGCTGTATGTCGGTCTTATTTCATCAAGTGTAAAATCCGTTCTGTAATAATGTCTATTGATACAATCCTTGATAAACTTCTTATCTTTCCCGTTTAAGGCAAGAAAAGTCGCAACGGCAACTGCTTCAGCACCCTTTATTCCTTCCGGATGATTATGAGTCAATGATGTTATTGCATAACTTAACGTTCTGACTTCCATTAAATCCTTTGCAACGTATGCAACAGGACTTATTTTCATTGCAGCCCCATTGCCATAACTGTTGTACGGTCCTTCAACTTCTTTGCACACCCATTTACAGAACATTGAACCGAATCCCTTGTCTCCATACTTCAATGCCAATGAACGCATATAGAGTTCTGCTTTATGTTGCAGAACCGAATAATCACCGGTATATGACTGAAGAGCTTTTGCAACAGCAACAGTAAGAACACTGTCATCTGTAAACTCGCAGTCCTCATGAAAAAATTCAAAATCTTTTGATTTACAGTTTCTGTAATCAAATTCAAATCTTGAACCTACAATGTCTCCGATAATTGCACCTATCATTTCTCAAACCTTCCTTTTATCAGTTTTTTCCGGCATCAGTACCGGCAAATCCGATGATTTCCTTAATTTCTTCTGTCCCTACTTTTTCCGGTTCGCCCCAGTATTCCCCGAATATCATATCACGCCACGATTCCAGAACAAAATCTTCAAGATAGGGCATGATTTCACGATCCAGATAGCCCTGAACAAATTGAATGTTTTTGACGTGAAAGGCATAAACAAATCTGAAGAAAAAATTAAGACTCCGGTTTCTCAGCTTCCATTTACAAGGATATTCTTCAGGATTTTTCCGTACAATGAGGTCTGTCTTTGTAAGAACATCCGCAAGCCTATCCGGAATTGTTCCTGAATAATCAACGTCCCCGGCAATCCGTGCCATCAGTTCCGCACAGTCATGTACCGAATCTTCAGGAACATCTTTAAAAATATGTGCGAACCATTTTTCGTGGAGCCGAAGCAATGTCATTATGTTTTCTTCCACCGTCTTTTCAGAGGAGAGTCTGGAGAGAAGCCACGGCATACCGCCGTGAACAGCGTAAAGGGTCAAATTGTCTCTGCGGCTGAATCCGGTAAGAATTTTTTTGCAATTTAAAAGACTCCACGGGAAAAGTGTGAAGTTACCCAGTGTGTAAAAACCGGTGAAATTCATAGGACCGGAGTCATACACTACAG
>JAKSPF010000193.1 GCA_024405065.1 Sphaerochaetaceae bacterium
TTTGTTTTTGCTTTCGTCTTTTTCTTTTCCTTTTGAAAAAAACTGGCATACTCATCGTCTTCTGCAATCTCTCTTGATGAAAGAGGTTCTCCATTAGACAGAATGTCAAAAAGCGCAAAATATATATTTGCCGTTGCATCCGGAAATTTGGCTGAACGAAAAAGTTTATACAACGGGTTTGTAGGAGTTGCTCTTGCATCAATTGACACATAAGATATCTTTTCTTTTTTATTCTTTTTTACTTCCGAAAATTCCTTGAATAAACTTTCAACCCGTTTTATATCGTTTTCAGTCGCATGGCTTTTTTTGGAAGAGGATTCTACTATTTCGTTATGGGTTTTGTATCCCTCAGCATAGAGCTGACGAGCCATCAAGCGAATATCATTAAATTGTTTTGCTGTTTCACTGTATCCCATTGAGCAAAGTGTAAACCTCTCAAATGGTTTACGCAACAATTTCCCCTTCAATTTCCCGTTTTACACACTCTCTGCCATCGTGAAATACTACAAGAACATAACCATGTAGTGAGGAACAGTGTGCTTTGTGTCTGAAAATCCCACATTACCGTTTATCAATTTAAATGCCACATGGGGATTATTGTTTTTTATAAATTCATTAAGGGAAATTGTTGACGTATTTCCGGCTTTTACTTCCACAGGAACAATATCACCGTCTTTTTCAATGACAAATTCTATTTCCTGTGCATTTCCGGCAGGCTTGTAGTAGTGTAACGAATATCCGTTTTTAACAAGGCTTTCAGCAACAACATTTTCATAAATACCGCCTTTGGCATTCCCTGAAATTGTGTTATTCATTACTGCCTGCTTTGCGGCATCACCGTACATAGCCATCAGCAGACCTGTATCGTTGATATAGAGTTTAAATTCGCTCGCATTTGCGTTTGCATTAAGAGGAACATAGGGTTCATGAACGTTATAACAAGGAAGAACAATATTGGAATCTTTCAGCCACATTATACTGTCACCGTATTTTTTTTCACCGGTTTTTTTTTCTATTTGTGAATATGAAAATTTTTTATTTTCCCTTGCCAACTGAGCAGGAAGAGAATTGTAACACCTGCGTATTTTTGCTTTCTCCATGTTTTTTGCATGATTTGAAATGTCATCGTCATAAGAAGCGATGATTTTATTTTGCACGGCTTTTACCGCATTGAAATCTTTTGTCCGGGAAAAAGTCTTTACAACTTCCGGCATTCCGCCGACAACAATGAATTCACGGAAAATTTCGGTAAATTTATTGTTTACGGCAGCGGGAACTTTCTCTCCTGACAAATAGTAATTTCTCAAATCGTCAATATCCTGACTGCTGTACCCGTAAGCCCAAAGAAATTCCTCAAAATCAAGAGAATACATCACATACTGAGTTTCATAACCAACAGGAATTGATTCAACGGCACTGACTTCACTATCTGCATCCGTGCCGTAGTGTAATCCGAGCAGAGAACCGGAAGCTATGACATCAAAGCTGTTATCCTGTGCCAAAAATTTCAGCGCTGTTCTTGCCTTTGAACATTGCTGTATTTCATCCAAAAAAATAAGAGTATTGTTCGGAATCAGTTTTTTCCCGGGCAGAAGAAGAGTCAGTTTTTTGTAAATGTCTTTTGCACTTATAGACCCCTCAAAAATTTGTTTCAGCTGCGGATTTTCCAGAAAATTTATTTCAATGAAACTTTGATATTCGTTTCTCCCGAATGCTTCTACAAGATAAGTCTTCCCCGTTTGTCTTGCACCTTTTA
>JAKSPF010000194.1 GCA_024405065.1 Sphaerochaetaceae bacterium
ACCTCTTTGAATGTGTTGTTTTCAATAAGGAAGTTTTTTGCTTTGCGGTACTTCACATCATCTTCAGCATATATTTTGAATGCTTCATAGTTCGGATTTTCTTTGTTTATGTCAGAACCGTATTTTTTAAGCTCTTCTTCAAGTTCCTCATCCGACGCAGTGAACTTCTGTTCCTTTTTTATCTGCTCTACTATGAGCTGACCTTTCAGGTTTTCAAGAACGTCGTTTCGTCTTGTTTCAATGGAATTGTCCTTTCCGCCACCGTTTGCAGACATAAATTTTTCAACATCTGCCTCGGACATGCCGAAACGCTGGACAAATTCTCTCCACTCCTGTTCAAGCTGTGCATCAATCATACTCTTGGGAATTTCAATTTCAGTTTTTTCCGTGAGTGCTTTGACAACTGCTCCCAACCTGATATTCTTGTTGGCTTCTTCCGCACGTTCTTCAAGCTGTTTCCTTGTTGCATTCTTCAAATCGGCTACGGTCTTGTACTCATCCTTTACGTCTTGGGCAAAATCATCGTCCAAAGCAGGAACATCCTTTATTTTGACTTCTTTTACAGCAACTCTGATTTTTATGGTTTTTCCTAAATAGTCCGAACCCATACCGCTGTCATCACCGTAGGTTTTTTCAATTACCTTTGAGTCTCCCTTTTTCATTCCGATTATGTCTTTGTCAATCCGGTAAAAGTTGTATGAACTGCCCACAGTGAATGTAAAATCATCACGTTTTGTACTTTCCACATCCTTTCCGTCAGCGTCAAGTTCCGCATAATCAACAGTCACTATATCTCCGTCGGCTACTTCACCGTTTTTGGCAATCACCATTGCATTCTGCTGGCGCAAATGCTCAATCTCTTCATCAACCTGTGCGTCCGTGACATTTTCAAATTCACATTCAAGTTCAAGACCCTTATATTCCGGCAGTTTGACTTCCGGTACAACATCATAGACAACACTGTATGTAATATCCGTGTTCGGTTTGAAGGGCAAAAGAGTGTCCTCGTCCTGAAGAACCGGAGTGCAATAGGGAAGCGGTTTTTGTTTTGCATCAATATCTTTGTATGATTCTTCAAGATTCTCTTCCATAAGCTTGAAGGTTACTTCTTCACGGATTTCACGACCGTATTTTCTTTCAATAAGTGATACCGGAGCTTTTCCCTGTCTGAAACCGTCCATTACGATTTTCTTTGAATATTCCCCGAGCTTTTTCTTATACGTTTCTTCAATTCTGTCGGCTTTAAGAGTGAGTGTCAGGCGAACCGATGAACCTTCAAGTTTTTTGATTTCCATTTCTTTCCTCGCAAATTTTTTTGGTGTCGGAAAACCGCACCGAAATACAAATATATTGGAAAAATGAAATTTATGCTATAAGATGACTTGCGAAAAAAAATCAAACATGGTATAAGTACCAAGCAATGCAACAGTAGCGTAGTGGTTACGCACCACCTTGCCAAGGTGGCTCACAGGCGTTCGAATCTCCCCTGTTGCTCTTGCACAATTTTGAAAATTTGCTACGCCTGAAAGCGGAAATCCGTATCATTGAGGACAAGTCACATTCATTGTATAAAACGTGATGTTTCTGTAAAATAGGGTGATTCCGGAGGAATGAAATGAAAGCAATAGAACTTGAAAAAACCTATAATCCGAAAGATTTTGAGGAAAGGATATACGCACAGTGGGTAGAAGACGGTAATTTCAGACCCTCTG
>JAKSPF010000195.1 GCA_024405065.1 Sphaerochaetaceae bacterium
TGCGTTCTTCCTTTTCAATCCAGATTGATGACTTGAATTCGTTAGCCTTCTGAATGAAAAATGTTGCTGGTCTTGCATGAAGTCCTACCTGATTCTGTACCATTACTTCTTTTACAAACATTGTAAAACTCTCCTCATAATTAATTTTATTTATTTTTAAAGAATATGCAAAAGCATTCTCTGAACTGCTGAAGCTATTGAATCGCTTCCCGACAGTAGCATATCAATTACCTTTAAATTCATTATACAGTGTAATTATAATATAGTCAACGCATAAAACCTCATATATGGGCTTTTCAAAGGAAATTTCTATGTATTGATTATGCTTAATTTATTTATCAGTCCGGTTTTTGTCGATATTAACGAATTTTTATTAAAGACTAACAACATTCAACAGAATATTATATTCAAATTCACTTCTTGCGTGGCATTTTATGGCTTTTAATGTAATTTTCATACATGTCAGGTCTTCGTTCTCTGGTTATTTCTATACTTTTTTCAAATCTGAAATTCTCAATGTTTTTGTGATGGCCTGACAAAAGAACCTCCGGAACTGCCATTCCATGCCACTCTGCAGGTTTGGTATACTGCGGATACTCAAGCAGTCCGTTGAAATGGCTCTCATCCTGAAAACAAAGTTCATCAGACAGAACTCCCTCACACATTCTTGAAACAGCGTCAGCAACAACCAGCGCAGGCAGTTCGCCTCCGGTAAGAACGTAGTCACCTATGGATATCTCCTCATCGACAATTTCATCAAGCACGCGCTGGTCAACACCTTCATAGTGTCCGCAGATTATAAGTATGTTTTTGTATTCAGCAAGTTCGACTGCCCTTGACTGGGTAAAAACCCTGCCCTTAGGTGTCATGTAAACAGTATGTGGTCTTTCGCCGAGTTCTTCACATACAGCCTCAAAGCAGTTGAAAATCGGATCAGCCTGCATGACCATTCCCATTCCTCCGCCGTAAGGAGTATCGTCAACTCTGCGGTGCCTGTCCTTAGTATAGTCTCTGATGTTTCTGCACGATATGTCAACCGCACCTTTTTTTCTTGCCCTGCCGATAATGCTTTCAGCAAGAACGCTTTCGCACATTTCCGGAAAAAGTGTAGCAATCTCAATCTTCATCTTCGAAAAGTCCCTTCAGAGGTCTTATGAGCATGGTTTTGTTTTCGATATCAGTGGACACAACAACATCCGCAATAGCAGGGACCAGGTATTCCCTGTCTCCGTCCTTAACTGTGTAAACATCATTGGCGCCTGTCTGGAAAACATCCTTTATAACGCCGTATTCTTTTCCGGTATCAGCATCTGAAACCTTAATCCCGATAAGATCCTTTATAAAATATGTATCCTCATCAAGTTCCACATCATCCCTTGAAAGATAGAGTACCTTCTCTCTGAGTTTCTCAGCTTCCTCAACCGTATCTATACCAGCGAACTTGGCAATGACCATGTTTTTGAACACACGGGCATTTTCAATTTCAACCTCTTTGTTTCCGTTTCTGTCAAGGTAAAGATAATCAAATTCGCACAGAAAATCCGGACCGTCACACCACGGCATTATCTTTACTTCTCCTCTCAGGCCATGAACATTTACTATCTTACCTGCTTCAAGAAAATTATCTGACATAATACCATCCTTTTCATTATCTATCAAAAAAACTGCCAGAATAACCTGATAAATTAATCTGACAG
>JAKSPF010000196.1 GCA_024405065.1 Sphaerochaetaceae bacterium
GGTGATGCAAGATTTGCGTAATGGGTTTTCAGAAGTTCCCTGCAATATCAAGTAAAATTTCCTTTTTGTTTTTTTCCGGATTATCTATCACGGTTTCAAGCAAATTTTGAAGAATGATTCCCATTTTTTTTGATTTCTGAATTCCTATTGATGCAAGATCATCTCCGTTTACCGCAAGATCCTTCACAGACATGGGCTGTTCTTTAAGCAAGTGAATCCTCTCAATAAATTCTGCATATTCAGCTTCCTTTGACTTTCCTTCGGAAGCAATCTGATCACACCACTGCATTTCAAAAAGATGATGTATTGTCACTTCACTCCCTATTCTGCACATAAAGCGTTTAACTGCACCGTCTGTCCAGTCACGGCTGTAGCGTACCATGTGATTTGCAATAATTGTATGAACCTCATCAATCGTTTTGTTTGAGCATTTAAGGCGTTTCATTACCTTTACCGCCATTTCCGCACCTGAAGTATCATGCCCGTAAAATTTCATTACACCGTCTTTTACTGTCATTGATGACGGCTTGCCTATGTCATGCAGAAGACAGGCGAGCCTTACTTCATGGCAATAACCGGCTGATGCCGCAGCATCCACAGCATTGTAGATATGTTCAAGCACATCAGACGAGCCTGTTTTTTCCTGTTTGGTATTTCTGCACTCTGCAAGTTCCGGCAGTATGTATGAGATAAGCCCGCAATCTTCAGCAAGTCTCAACCCCACTGACGGCTTTGTACTTTTCAGGATTTTTGACAGTTCATCGTATATTCTTTCCTGTGAGACGTAAGAAATGGACGATGCCAGTGACTGTGCCGCACTGAAAGTTATTCTGTCCGGTTCAAAACCGAGTTTTGAGCAGAATCTGCACATTCTGAGCAGCCGCAGAGCATCTTCTCTGAACCTCTGTTTTGGCTCCCCTATTGCCCTTATCACCCTGTTTTTCAGATCTTCACGTCCGTTGAAAATATCGGTGATTTCACCCGTTGTACAGTCTGCAGCAAAAGCATTTACTGTAAAATCACGTCTTGACAAATCTTCATCAAGAGTCCGTACAAAAGAGACATCGTCCGGATGCCTGTGATCTGAATAGTCCGTTTCGGTACGGAATGTGGTAACTTCAAATGACTGTCCCCTGAATAAAACAGTCACCGTGCCGTGTTTTATTCCGGTTGGAATTACAGCATGGAACATTTTACAGACTTCTTCCGCCAGAGCATCTGTACAGAAATCATAATCATGATTTTCAATCCCGAGCAGATAATCTCTGACCGCTCCGCCTACCACATAGAGAGAAAAACCGTTTTTTCTGAATACTTCGGAAAACGCCTTTACCGTTTCCGGTACCGGAAATCTGTCCATTTGAAACACTACTCAACGTCGGCAATACAGTCCACCGCTTCCTGCAAATACGGAATATAATGTTGATGTATCTCATGATTACCGTACTGCACATCTGTCGGGAGTCCATATTCAAGAAGCCCAGCTTCAACCGTACCGTAATATTCTTCCAACCTCTGTGCAACTTCATCCCAGTTTTTTACTCTGCACATATCACCGCTGCCCCAATTATCAAAAAACATAAGACCTCACTTTGCTGACGGCATCAGAGCCTTAATCTGCGCTTCACTCATACCTGCGTTCCGCA
>JAKSPF010000197.1 GCA_024405065.1 Sphaerochaetaceae bacterium
AATTACGCTTGTTATTTCTCCGAGATCTTCCGTAGCGGCATCCAGTCTATCCCTAAAGGACAGTACGAGGCCGGTGAGGTTTTGGGTCTCAGCAGAAAACAGGTCTTTTTCAAGGTCATACTGCTTCAGGTTGTGAAAAGAATTGTTCCTCCCATAGGAAACGAGGTCATAACTCTGGTAAAGGATACTTCTCTTGCAAGGGTGATTGCCGTGTACGAAATAATTTGGATGGGACAGGCTTTCATCAAGTCAAACGGTATTATATGGCCGCTCTTTATGACCGGTGCCTATTACCTTGTTTTCAGCGGAATTCTTACCATGCTGCTCGGCAAGGTTGAGAAGCGTCTTGATTATTTCAGATGAGGCAGAACATGTCGGTTTTGGAAGTCAGAAACATACATAAAACATTCGGTTGTAACGAGGTTCTCAAAGGAGTGAGTTTTTCACTTGAACGCGGTGAAGTTCTTGCAATAATAGGTTCATCAGGAGGGGGTAAGACCACTCTGCTCAGGTGCATAAATTTTCTTGAACGTGCAGACGGAGGTTCAATTTCTGTTGACGGAAGAAAAATTTTTGATGCGGACGAACCGGAACTGAATGAAGAAAGAATAGCTGAGAACAGGTTGAAACTCGGTATGGTCTTCCAGCAGTTCAATCTTTTTCCGCAGTATACGGTTAAGGAGAATGTTGAACTTGCTCCCCGTCTTCTGAAGAAGTATGAGGCAGAGGAGATTGAACGCAAGTCAGCCTCAATAATTGAAAGGGTAGGACTTACACATAAGGTCGGAAGTTATCCGTGTGAACTTTCCGGCGGACAACAGCAGAGGGTTGCAATAGCCCGTGCTTTGGCTATGGAACCTGAAATACTGTGTTTTGATGAGCCCACGTCAGCACTTGATCCCGAACTCACCGGTGAGGTTCTGAAAGTCATAAAGAGTCTAAAGTCAAAAGACAGCACAATGATTGTTGTCACTCACGAGATGTCTTTTGCAAAAGACATCTCGGACAGAGTGATTTTTCTTGACAACGGAATTATTGCTCAGGAAGGATCTCCTCAGGAAGTTTTTTCCTCAGATAACGGAAGAATACGTGATTTTTTGGGTAAATTCACTACTTGACACCATCCGCAATTTAAGGTACAAATACTTTGCACGCCTCTTTAGCTCAGTTGGTAGAGCAATGGACTGAAAATCCATGTGTCCCTGGTCCGATTCCTGGAGGAGGCAAGCATCAGTGTCGCAGATATGCTCTGTGGCACTTTTTTTATATATTAAACGGAGGATTGTGATGCTTCATTTTGAATCTGACTACAACAACGGTTGCCATGAGGCTGTTATGAAGGCTCTGATTGAGTCTAACGGAACTTTTGAAACCGGTTACGGAGATGACAGGTATACTGCTTTGGCAAAGGAGAGAATACGTAAGGCTTGCAATTGTCCGGATGCCGATATTTTTCTTCTTTCAGGCGGAACTCAGACAAACACGGTGGTTGTTTCTTCTGTTTTGAAACAATGGCAGGGTGCGGTGAGTACTTCCATCGGGCATCTGAACGTACATGAAGCCGGAGCACTGGAGCACACCGGTCATAAAGTTCTTACAGTCGGACATACAGATG
>JAKSPF010000198.1 GCA_024405065.1 Sphaerochaetaceae bacterium
ATCCATATTCCAAATACGGCAACAGCAACATATCCGAAGAAGCCCAGTGAAATTCCAAAAATCTTTGGAGTGCCTTCTGAGGTACACAGTGTACTTGAACCTATAATCAAAGCAGCAACAACCAGACCCATTACAAGTCTGTTGACCATATTTGAAAGTTTTTTCAGTATCATTTCTGAGCCTGTAAGTTCAAGGTTTATTTTGGTGTGTCCCTTAAGTGTTAATTTCAGAAGGTCATTGAGATTTCCCGGAAGTTCTATTGATTTTACACCGGATGAAAACATTGTTGATACAGTATCTTTTATTTCTTTTTTTATATCAAATTCTGAAAATGTCTCGTATGCTATTTTCTTTTTTGCTATATCAACTGCATTTACACCAGGACAGGATTCTGAAAGAACGCCTTCAATTGTCAGTATGCTTCTTGCAAGCATAGCCATTCCCTTAGGAACTGCAACCTTATGTTTTTTCATAAGTGTTATGATTTCATCAAGAAAAACAGAAAGATCCACTTCTCCAAGATCCATCATACTGTATTTTCGGAGCATATTATCCACGTCTTCATACATTTTGTTATAATTAATTGGTTCTTTGCATACTCCTATGGACATGATTGCAGAGATTATGTCATCTATGTCATTCTTAACAATTGCCTTTACAGCTTTTTTAAAGAGTTTCCTGTCCTTTGGAGTGATACGGCCCATCATTCCCATGTCTATCCAGACAATCTCTCCGTTTCTGATACGAATATTTCCCGGATGAGGATCAGCATGGAAAAATCCGTCATCCAGAACCTGCTTCATGAAGCTTTCAGCAAGTCTGTTACCCAGATCAGTTCTGTCTATTCCGTCAGCATTGAGCTGTTCTGTGTTTCCTATTGAATATCCGTCTATGTACTCCATTACAAGAATTTTTGAGTTTGTAAGACTGTTTTCAACCACCGGACATGTGACTCCTTCAACATCCCTGAAGTTTTCGTAAAATTCATTTATATGTCGTGCTTCAACCATAAAGTCAAGCTCTTCCTGTGAAATAGCCCACATTTCCTCAACAACATCTGCAATATCAATGCTTTCACCAACAGGTATTATTTTCAGCATCTTTACAGCTTTTCTCATAAGGTTGATATCCTGAGTCATAACCTCACGGATTCCGGGACGCTGTACCTTGATTACAATCTTTTTGTTAGTGTCTTTAAGTACTGCAGTATGAACCTGAGCAATAGATGCTGAACCTACAGGTTTTTCATCAAAAGAATCAAACAGTTCCTCAATTGTTCCGGAAAGCTCGCTTTCTATTACCTGGCGTACTTCAGCCATTGTAAGTTCACGTACATTAGTTCTCAGTTTTTCAAGCTCAGTGCAGTATTCTGCCGGAAGAAAATCCGTTCTCATTGACATAACCTGCCCGAGTTTTATAAATGTCGGTCCCAGGTCTTCAAGAATGGAACGCAGCTTTTCAGGACTGAGACCTTCCCTGATAAGGTTGTTTTTTTTCAGAATCTCAAGAATCTCTGAAAATCTTT
>JAKSPF010000199.1 GCA_024405065.1 Sphaerochaetaceae bacterium
AAAAACTGTAATGTCAAAGACGGCAAAGCCGTTTATTGTATCCTTGACATTGCACTATTAAGAAAGTATCAAAAATGTGTTTTCTGATAGAAAGGCAAGTTCAGAATTTATGAAGCAAGTTTTGAAAATTGCTCCATATTTTTTTTCATATTGAAAATCCGTTCAGTTCCTGTATTCCCATATCACGGGTTATGGAGAAACCGGAATCTGAAACAACAAGGACTTCCGGTGAAGAACCCTTGTATCCGGGCCACTCAACAGCCGGCATTCCCTTTATCTCATTTCTGAAAGTCTCAACTGCTTCATTACAGATAAATTTCTTCAGCAAAGACTGCAGAAGTGCAGACAGACTTTCATCAATAACAAACCCGAAAGCCTCTGCAACCTCACTGTTCCCCATAATTGTAGTCAAAGCAGATACAATATTGGCATTGAAAACATCGCCGGGAGATTTTGCCTTCCACAGAAAGCAACGTACCTTTGAACCGTTGTCGGACAGAATGTTGCAGAGACATAACGTGTGATATCTGTAAAGCAGAAGTTCTGCAAACAATGTTTTTGCCATTTGTTCGGTTTTACCCTCTTTCATCCTGCTTTCCACAAAACTTTTCATTATGTTACGTTCTGCGTCACTTACCGCATTTCGGTAAATCTGATTGTATGCATTCGTTGAAAATAAGCATGCAACCTCACTGCTTACAAGTGCAGACCACGCAGACAACTCACTCTCTGCAAAACCGAAAACAAATTCAATATTTCCGTATTTTTTCTGTCTGAACGCCTCAAAAATATTCTCAGGAACGAATTTACCGTCAAGAACCGGAGCATTGAAAAAAGCATACTTTTCATACGTACCCGCAATTTTCTCCTGAGGAAGATTTACAAGCTCTTCCATTGTATTTACACCGAGTTCTTCAATTTCTTTTCCCGTAACATCAATAAGAGAAGCTTTATCCGTAAATCCTGCGTATATTGCAGTTGAAAAAAGGATTACTTTGCTGAAAAGATTTTTTGACTGTTCAATAAGAGAAAGAGCCAAAACGTATGATGAACCCGCTGTATCGGCTGCCAAAGTGATGCTGTCCGGATCTCCGCCGAACGCAGCAATATTACACTTAACCCATCTTAACGCAGAAATAATATCAAGCAGTCCGAGGTGATTTGCATCAGGATAGTTTTCTCCGCCCGGAATACCGGAAAAATCAGCAAAGCCGAGCATACCGAACCTGTAATTGAAGTTTACAAAAATCAGATCGGGATTCTTCTTTATCAGATTGAAACCGTTTATTATAGGATTTACCGAAGAACCGTAGCTTCCGTCACCTCCGAAAACATAGACAATCACCTTACGTGGTTTTTGATGCCTGTCCGCAGATACGCTTTTCCGGATGTTCAGATAAAGACAGTCTTCACTCTGACGATGAAATCTCATTATATTCTGCTCACTTTTTATCTGAACAGGTGATGCACCCGGATAAAAGGCTTCAAAAACATCAGATGACGGCGGCAGA
>JAKSPF010000002.1 GCA_024405065.1 Sphaerochaetaceae bacterium
TGATACATCATTGCTCCACCTATGATAAAAATGTCTTCAGAATTGTATTTTTTCCGTATTTCTTCTTCAGTGCCACAGCTGCCTCCTGCACCTTCTTTTCACGTTCGGAATCAACAGGGGACTGAGCCGGTTCGTCAAAAAGAGACGGCTGATAATCGGCTCTCTTTGAGACATCACGAGGAACAACATGCTTCACACACACGGTCATGCGCCTGCACAGAAGATTTCTGTTGGCAATGCTACAGAAAAGCTCGGAAGTTTTCTTTACAATCAAAGTTCCGGAAGAAGTGAATTCACCCAGATTTATTGAGCCGTGAGCTTCCTTAGGGACCTTTTTACCGTAGTAATTAAGGCAAACCTCACCACTGTAAGTCTTATTCCTGTCTGTGAGATTTACAGTATCGTAATTCACGGTAAGCACAATCTGATCAGCTACCAGATCCTTTGATACAAGTTCAAGTGCAAGGATATCCGCCATTTCCTTTGTACAGAGGAGAGTTCTGTCAAATGAAAAAGGCTCGGAAAAAACCTGACCGTTGCTGAGGCTGCTGTTCTCCGGTTTGTAACTTTTTATCTCCTTCATTCCCACAGGCTCGTAACCCCACGAGTGATCTATCAGAAGTTCGGCATTCACACCGAACTCCCTGTAAAGCACCTCTTCATCAGTCACAGACTGCAGAGCAATGTCACCCATAGTGAACAGACCGTATTTTTCAAGTCTCTGTGCAATACCCTTTCCGACCCTCCAGAAATCTGTAATTGGTCTGTGTTCCCAAAGCATTTCTCTGTACGACATTTCATCAAGCTCCGCAATTCTCGCTCCGTTGGAGTCTGCCGGAATTTTCTTTGCCATGACATCCATTGCAATCTTACAAAGATAGAGATTTGTTCCTATGCCGGCAGTCGCCGTTATTTTAGTACGATGAAAAACATCAAGTATTATCTTCATTGCAAGTTCACGTGCCGTTAACCCGTAGGTATTGAGGTAGTCAGTCACATCCATGAAAACCTCATCAATTGAATAAACGTGAATATCCTCTTTTGCAACATACTTGAGGTAGATTGAATAAATAAAGGTACTTGTCTTTATGTAGTCAGCCATACACGGAGTGGCGATAATATAACCGAGTTCAAGGTATGGATTTGAATCAAGTTCATCTGCATTACAGGATTTTCCCCTGAAAGAATTTCCGTGTATTGCCGCTCTCCTGCGGGCATTTACTTCCCTTACTTTCCGGACAACCTCAAAAAGTCTTGCTCTGCCCCCTATTCCGTAACGTTTAAGTGAAGGAGTCACCGCAAGGCAGATTGTTTTTTCAGTTCTTTCCGCATCGGCAACAACAAGGTTTGTTTTCAGAGCATCAAGATTCCTTTTCCTGCATTCAACAGAGGCAAAAAAAGACTTCAAATCTATGGCAATGTAAGTTCTCATACTTTCAGAAGACCGTTATTATTCAGAATACCTTTTTTTCGGCAAAACGATAATACACAAAGTACTACTTCAATTACCAAAAACGGTTTTCTACTTGCAAATCCAAATATCCAAATTCATTTTTCACAAAGCCTAATTTTGCAATTGACTCCAAATAATCTGAATTTCATAACCCCCGTAGCGCAGTTGAAAAAAAATTTCCTGTCGGATTATAATTTTATTCGTTATGCTTGATTTTTTCAATGAAGAAGGTGTTTTCAGTCCGGCACATCTTTTTGAACCGGATTCGTCTTTCCCCAAAACGATAATTCTGACATGGCAAAGTGATTTTGAAAAAGAGTTAAAACGCAGATTTGCAGTTCAGACCTTTCCAAAGAAATTCTGCGTAGGCGGAACCTATGTAACCGTTTATATCTTTGAATTTCAAAAGAAACAATTAGGCTTTGCCGTTATTCCGGCAAGCGCTCCGATTGTCTCTATGCTGATGGAGGAAATGAGTGTTGCAGGCGCAGAAAAATTTGTGTTTATCGGATCCTGCGGATACCTTCTCGGTGATAAAACCGATACTCTCATCGTCCCCGACAGAGCGTTGAGAGATGAAGGAACGAGTTATCATTACATAGAGTCCGACAGTGACATGATTGAAGTGCAGACAGCCTCTTATACTGAACAGTTTCTGAGAAAAATAAAAGTTCCGTATCGGACAGGTGCAACATGGACAACAGATGCAGTATACAGAGAGACACCCTCCGCAATTAAGGCAGCAAAAGAAAAAGGATGCATCTGTGTTGAAATGGAATGTTCCGGAATAATGGCTTGTGCAATGGCAAAAGGACTGAAAGCATATCAGATTCTCTTTACAGCAGACAAATTTTCGTCCGAAGGCTGGAAGAAAGGCAGACTTAAATATATGAGTTCCGACTCATACGGAACATACTTTGCAATAGTTACCGAACTGGCAGCAGAAGTATAGAACAGGAACTTGCAAATCACTTTTCAAAAGTGCTTCACCCCTTTGAGGATTTTCTCCGCACTGCGTGACTTGAAGTCAAAGATTGTTTCAATACGCTTCACAATCAGAGTCAAAAGCCACGCCGTATGCAAATTGTTCCAACGTAACAAGAATGCGCTCATCAGGATGCTCTGCTGTCAGTATCCGTGCAACAGTTTCATCTACAACGTAGGCATCAATTTTTCCGACTTCCAGTGCTACACACATATCAGCAGCGACATTGAAATACAATATATGCGTCCTTAATGTATTTCTGTATTGTCTGATACGCAACAGATCCTGTTAGAATGCCTATTTTTTTTCCGTTAAGATCTTCAATGCTGTTTATTTGCGCCGGTTCCTTCCCTTTTTGTCCGGAACAGGAACACAGTAGTGCAAGTAGTATGAAAAGTACTGCAAATATGGCTATCCGCTTTCTGAATTTCATAAATCATCACGCTCCGACTCTGTCTTGTTTGGTATACGTTTTGGATGGAATTGTCAATAAAAACACTCAAAACAATGCCATTCAGACAGGAGTAACTTTCAAAATTGAGTTTTGTGAAGATGACTTTGCAGGATGTAACAATTTTCAAACGTATGTAGTTGACATTCCGAGCATTTTTTTGTTAGTGTCACTGTGTTGCACATCGGGCCAATAGCTCAGTAGGTAGAGCAACGCCCTTTTAAGGCGTGGGTCGTTGGTTCAAGCCCAACTTGGCTCATTGTAGCAATAATGTCCCTCTCGTCTAGTGGTTAGGACAACGGGTTTTCATCCCGTCAACGCGAGTTCGATCCTCGCGGGGGATGCAGAAATCGGAGTAGTGAGTTTTCTGCTCTTTTCGGCAATCAACAGGCAGAGATATCTGTTTTTTTGCCCGAATGGAAAGTGATATCCCAGTTGACAAACTTTATTCCAAGCCCTGCAGCCATTGCATACGAAGCATTTTTGTAACCGTCAGTGGGATTACCGTGAATATCTTTGAGAAAATGAGCATCTGTGTTTGTACAGATCTTTACACCCATATCTTTGGCCATTTGCCAGAACTGAATAACCGTGTAGGGCTGTCTTTCACCCTCCGCCGTCATTATCCGTTTTTTTCTGAGTCCGTAATCATTCATTTCAAGCGGAATATCAAGGTCTATTGCACACTGAATTATGTCCCTTGATGCAGATTCAGCCTCTTTATCCCACTTGTATATCCCTCTTGCAAACAAATCAGGATGACAACCGAACAGGAACAATCCGGAGCTCAGAGCCTTTGTGTAAACTTCAACATACCATTTCAGGCAAGGTCTGAAATCTTCAATTTTACCAATGTACTTTTTTGTTCCGTCCGGGTAGTAGTAAAAGTGTATACCGCTGATGAGATAATCAAAATTGTACTTGCCCAAAAGCTCCTCAACAAAAAAATTTTTAAGGTTGTCCTTCCATTCACATTCAAGTCCCAGCAGAACTTTCACATCCCTTTTATCATTTTGCAGCTGCTCATGGCGAACCAGTGCTGTATAAGGTTCAAGATTGCAATAACTCAACCAACTGGGAGGAAAATCGTTTCCCGGCTGCGGTGAATGTTCCGAAAATCCGATAACTTTCAGAGGAGCGGCAATTTTAACATAATCAGCCGGATACCCTTCTCCGTGTCCGCTGTAAATTGTATGACTGTGAAGATTGACTTGTTCCTGAGTATAAATCATATTTTGTGATAATATAACCTTTGTGATTTTTCTACAACTTTCCTTGAAGATAAACTCGGTTTGTGAAAGAGTTTTGACAGTTTCTCAGAAGAACTTGATTTTTAACAGGTTGCAAGTTACATTCCAACATGTGTACATCTCTGATGTGTTGATACGAGGTATAGGAAAATGGCGGAGACTGAAAACAGAAATTTGAAAAAGGAAATACTTCGCCTTGTTGCGGGAGCCGTACTGTTCACTTCTTATCTCATCAGTTCAAGAATAGCGGGAATATCTGTTATAACGTACTGTATTCTTGCATTTTCGTATCTGATTTTAGGCTACAAAGTAATATATGAAGCCTTCTGCGGTTTGTTTCACGGACAGGTAACCGATGAAAATTTTTTAATGACCGTTGCAACTGCGGGAGCAATTTTTCTGGGGGAATATTCGGAAGCCGTTGCTGTAATGCTTTTCTATTGCATCGGTGAATTCCTTCAGGATATTGCAGAAAACAGAAGCAGAAACAACATAGCAAAACTGATGGATATAGCACCGAGAACCGTCAGGTTGATTGACGGGACAAAAGAACTGATTGTTGAACCTCAGAAGTTGAAAAAAGGAGATGTATTCAAAGTCCTTGCAGGTGAAAGAATTGCCGTTGACGGAATTGTAATTTCCGGTTCGGCATGGGTTGATACAAAGGCTGTTACCGGAGAAAGCGTACCCGTTCCGGTGAAAAAAGGAGACAGCGTCATAAGCGGTTGCATTGTAACCGACAGTACCTTGACTGTAATGTCCTCAACAGAATATGAAGACTCAACCGTAAACAGAATTCTGAAACTTATTGAAGAAAGTAAAGAAAGCAAGGCTTCTCCGGAGAGATTCATAACACGGTTTTCAAAAATTTACACACCAATTGTCATTGCTTTTGCATTTCTCATTGCCGTAATACCGTCGCTGATTGCAGGCTCACCTGCAGTCTGGATTCACAGGAGCCTGTGTTTTCTCGTTATAAGTTGTCCGTGTGCGCTTGTACTGTCCGTTCCTTTGGCTTTTTTTGCCGGAATCGGCGGAGGTGCCGTAAACGGCATACTCATAAAGGGAGGCAGTGAACTTCAGCAGCTTGCAGTATGCAGAATAATTGCCATTGACAAAACAGGAACACTTACAAAAGGAGAATTCAGGGTTACAGGCGTTACCGGACTTTCGGATTACAGTTTATCACTGGCAGCATCACTTGAAAACTCAAGCTGTCACCCTCTTGCAAAAGCAGTTGTCGGATATGTAAAGGATTTCCCCGAATGTTCGGAAGTCACGGAAATCAGCGGTATGGGTATGAAAGGTATTGTTGACGGACATAAAGTTCTTGCAGGAAATTACAGACTGATGTCTGAAAACGACATTGCGTATGACGACTCAGGTAAAACTCCGACAGTAATTCACGTTGCCTGTGACGGGATATACTGCGGATACATAACAGTAGAAGATACGGTAAAAGCAGAGGCAAAAAATGCGGTGACAGAACTTAAAAAACACGGATTCAGAACCGTAATGCTTACAGGTGATGTAAAAACATCTGCCGAGTCGGTTTCAAAACAGACCGGCATTGATGAATACCGTTATTCCCTGTTACCTCAAGACAAAGTTGAAGCAATGAAAGAACTTTGCAAAATCGGGAAGACAGCCTATACCGGAGACGGAATAAATGACGCTCCTGTACTGGCATATGCAGATGCAGGTATTGCAATGGGCAGTCTCGGCAGTGCCAGTGCTGTTGATGCGGCAGGAATCGTAATCATGAATGATGACCTTATGAAAATTCCGCAGGCAGTGAATATAGCAAAGAAAACAATGCAGATCTCAAAACAGAATATTGTATTTGCAATAGCTATTAAAATTACCTGTATGGTTCTCGGTTTTTTCGGACTTGTAGGAATGCCTGTTGCAGTGTTTGCCGATACGGGAGCCGCAATTCTTACGGTATTGAACTCCTGCAGAGCGTTAAAGACAAAATAATCTCTTTAGCCAAATTCATTCTTCACAAAGCCTAATTTTGCAATTGGCTCTCTTTTGTGATAAAATCCCTGACAAGATGAAAGAGATCAAAACAGAAAACATAAGAAACATAGGTATAATGGCTCACATTGACGCGGGAAAAACCACTACAACTGAGCGCATTCTTTTCTATTCAGGTGAAAATCACCGCATAGGTGAAGTTGATAACGGTGAAGCAACGATGGATTGGATGGAACAGGAGCAGGACAGAGGCATAACAATTACAAGTGCCGCAACAACATGTTACTGGAAAAACCGTCAGATAAACATCATAGACACACCGGGTCACGTAGACTTCACCGCAGAGGTTGAGCGCTCGCTCAGAGTTCTTGACGGTGCCGTAGGTGTATTCTGTGCCGTAGGAGGGGTTGAACCTCAAAGTGAAACAGTCTGGAGACAGGCAAACACTTACAATGTTCCGAGACTTGCATTTATAAACAAAATGGACAGATTGGGTGCAGATTTCTTTGCAGCAGTTGAAGATATAAAGACAAAACTTTCGGAAAATCCGGTTCCTCTGTTTATTCCGGTCGGTAAAGAAAGCAATTTTGAAGGTGTGATTGACCTCATCAAAATGAAAATGGTTGTTTTTGATCCCTCAACTGAGGGACGTGATTACAGTTACCGGGACATTCCCGACAAAATTAAAGAAGAAGCGGAAAACTGGCACGAAAAACTCATTGACAGCGTAGCCTCTTTCAGTGATGAAATAACAGAACTCTATTGTTCAGGAGGAGAAATACCGGAGGAAAAAATCATTCAGGTTCTTCACAGATGCGTTCTTGAAAGAAGTCTTTTACCCGTATTCTGCGGTTCCTCTTTGAAAAACACCGGAGTTCAATGTCTTTTGGACGGAATTGTTGACCTTCTCCCCTCCCCTGATGAAATACCCCCTGCTGTCGGAATATCTGTAAAAAAAGAAGAAGAGGTCAAGATTGAAAATGATCCCAAAGCGCCGCCTTTGGGTCTTGTATTCAAAATTCAGTATGACCGTGAAGCAGGTCCGCTTTGTTTTGTGAGAGTCTATTCCGGAATCTTCAGAAGCAGAACGGCAGTAATGAATATAACAAAAAAGAAAAAAGAACGTATAAACAGAATCCTGAGAATGCACTCAAACAAACCGGAAGAAATGGATGAACTTCACTGCGGAGATATAGGTGTGATTGTCGGATTTAAAGACGCACAGACAGGAGACACAATAGGAAGTGAAGGTGCGCAGGTTCTTCTTGAAAAGATGCAGTTTCCTGTTCCCGTGATTTCCGTTGCCATTGAACCGTCAACCGCAAGTGACCAAGACAAACTGAAAAAATCACTTGAAATACTATCATCTGAAGACCCGACATTCACATGGAAAGAGGATGAGGAAACAGGTCAGACGGTTATCTCCGGAATGGGAGAGCTTCATTTGGATGTACTTGTAAGCAGGCTGACAAAAGAACTCAAAGTTAATTGCAGAATAGGCAATCCGCAGGTAACTTACCGTGAAAGCATAACAAAAACATCTGAATTCACACAGACCTTCAGCAAAGTGATTGCGGGAAAAGAGAACAACGCACAACTTACATTAAGACTTTCTCCGCTTGAGCAAAAAAGCGGGAACGTGTATGTAAATCTTGTTTCCTCCAAAATCATGCCCAAGAACTTCTTTGATGCAATAGAACGCGGAGTGAAAAACTCATTCGGCAGCGGGATAAAGCTGGGATATGAAACATGCGATATGAAGGTAGAACTTGTTGATGTGAAATATGATGAACTCACGGCAAGTGAATTTGCATTTGAGGCATGTGCGGCAACCTGTTTTGATGCTGCTGCACAAGAAGCGGAACCTGTGCTTATGGAACCTGTGATGAACGTTGTTATTGTGGTTCCCTCACAGTATGTAGGAGATACAATATCAAGCCTCACCGCAAGAGGAGGTCTTGTATCAAGCATGGAAACCAGACCGTCCGCAGATCACATTATTGCGCAGGCACCGCTTGCAAAACTGTTCGGTTATTCCACGGCACTGAGATCTTCAACCCAGGGACGAGGCACTTTCTCAATGGAATTCAGCCATTATTCAAAGTCAATTGCAAAATTCCATTCATGAATTTTGCAATTGGCTTTTCACCGAAGAAAAACTGAGCTTTGCAAGTTTATCCAAAAATTTGTTTGACTTCACACTGCTTATATACTTTAATTAAAATGATGGACTTTTGAGGTTCAAAGAGGAGAAATTATGGGCGTATCTATAAGAGATATCAGAAACATTACGATTGCCGGTCATAACGGAACAGGAAAAACGTCGCTGCTTGATCAGATTCTTTTTTACAACGGACAGATTTCAAGAGCAGAAACGGTAGAATCAGGGAAAACGGTCAGTGATTACACTGAAGAAGAGATTGCCCGTAAAAGTTCAATTCACTCGGCTCTTGCAAGTCTCACATGGAACGGTAAGAGCCTGAATTTCATAGACGCACCCGGTACTGCGGATTTTGTCGGAGAAGTAACATGCGGTTTCCGCAGTTGTGAGTCTGCTTTGATGATTGTTGATGCACGTGACGGCGCACAGATTGAAACAATCAAACTGTGGAGAAACCTCAACGGAAGAAACAAACCGAGAGCGGTGTTCCTCAATAAAATGGAAAGAGACCGTGCGGATTATGATGCAACGTTTGAACATCTCAAAACGGAGTTCAAGGCAACACTTGTTCCTGTGACTGTTCCCATGGGTAACGGTCCGGATTTCAAGGGTGTTATAGACCTTATTGAAAACAAGGCATATTTCTTCACGGCAGGACAGAAAGAAAAGACCGGAGATATTCCCGCCGAATTTGTTTCACAGGTTGAAACTTACAGAGAAGCTCTGATGGAATCCGCAGCAGAAGGTTCTGACGAATTAATGGAAAAATACCTTGAGACAATGGAGCTTGCACCGGAAGAAATTCACAAAGGAATCTGTGAAGGTCTTAAAAACAATAAGCTTGTACCCGTGTTCTGCGGTTGTACGGCAAGCGGTTCGGGAATAACAAGCCTTCTTGATTTCATAGCTGAGAACTTCCCCTCACCTGAAGGATGTATGGAAACAATTGTAAAAGAAGACGGTACGGAAGAAAAAACTCCGATTTCACCTGATGGTGCTGTTTCCGCTTTCTGTTTCAAGACAACAATTGACCAATTTTCAGGAAAACTCACATTCATAAAAGTTGTTACGGGCACAATTACTCCGGATACAGATCTTTTCAATCCTGAAATCAACAAGAAGGAAAAACCGGGTAAGCTTTACAAGGCAGTCGGAAAGAAGCTTGTTGATACAGATTCTCTGGGTGCCGGAGAAATAGGTATATTCACCAAGAGCAATATCGCAGGTACAAACAGCACACTGCTCGGTTCTCCCGATCAGAAATTCCTGTTTAAAAAACTTGCATTCCCGAATCCTGTATACTCGCTTGCAATTTCAGCAGCAGATAAAAAGTCTGAAGACAAGATGAATGATGCTCTTCACAGAATCACGGAGGAAGATCTTACTTTCCGCGTTGCATTCAATGAGGAAACAAAACAGAGTACTGTTGCCGGAATGGGTGAACTCCACATAAACATGATTCTTGACAAGATAAAGGACAAGCAGAAGATTGAAATCAACACAAAACTGCCGAGAATTGCATATCGTGAAACAATCACAAAGAAATCAGGTATTGTTGAATATGCACATAAGAAGCAATCAGGCGGTCACGGTCAGTACGGAAAAGTTCTTATAGAAATTGCACCTACCGAACGCGGTCAGTATTACACTTTTGAAAACATTGTCAAAGGCGGTTCTGTCTCCAAAGGCTATGTGCCCGGCATTGAAAAAGGTCTTCACGACCAGATGGAAGAAGGCTTCCTTGCCGGTTACCCGATGGTTGACGTCGGAGTGACTTTGGTTGACGGAAAAGAGCATCCGGTTGATTCTTCTGAAATGGCGTTCAGACTTGCCGCAAAAGGTGCAATGAAACTTGCCATAGAGAAGGCCGGTCCAGTTCTTCTTGAACCGTTTGCAAAACTTTCTGTTTACGTGGATAACCAGTATCTCGGCGATATTCTTTCAGATCTTTCTTCAAAACGCGGAAGAGTTCTGGGACAGGAAGATTTGGGCGGAAACATGGTTCAGGTAAATGCCGAGGTTCCTCAGGGTGAAATGCTCAGCTACGCCATAGACCTCAAGTCAATGACATCCGGCACAGGTTCTTTTGAACTTGAATTTGACCATTATGAGACACTTGCAGGACAGCTTGCAGACAAAGTAATTAAAGAAGCTCAGGCTGCAGCCGCAGAAGCAGAAAACAACTGACGGTGAATAACCGGATAAATTCACAGGGCACTCGCAAGGGTGCTCTGTTTTTAAGATGGAAGACCAACTTACTTTAGACAGCATACTTGATAAACACCCCGCCCTACGTTGTGTAGAACATCGTAAAAACGCAATGTACAGAGAAGTGAAGAGTTATGTACTCAGAGGGCAACAACTTAAAGAATCTCAGCTTCACGCACTTGATGAACTGTATGATGATTATGTAATTGAATATAAACAGGATAAACTTGATTTTGCGGAAGTTTTCGGCAATTCAAATCCGGTTGTCATTGAAATAGGCTTCGGTATGGGTGACTCAACGGCAAAAATTGCTGCAGAGAATCCTGATATTAATTATCTCGGAATTGAAGTTTTTCTGTACGGCTTTTCAAAACTGCTCTCAAACATCCGTAATTACAATCTGAAAAACCTTAAAATAATGAGATTTGATGCCGTACAGGTGATTTCAGACATGGTGAATGATTCTTCAGTTAACGGATTTCACATATTTTTTCCTGATCCGTGGCCTAAGAAACGTCACCGTAACAGACGCATCATACAGGTACCGTTTGCCCAACTCCTTGCCTCCAAACTGAAACAGAACGGTTACATCCACTCTGTGACCGACTGGCAAGAATCTGCTCACAGTACGTTGGAGGTTTTCTCTCAGATTCCGCTTCTGACAAACCCCTACGGTGGACTGTCTCCGGCTTCCGGGTGGAGACCTGAAACAAACTTTGAGCGTAAAGGTTTGGATAAAAATTACAAGATAAGTGAAATACGGGTAATCAGGGAACCAGACGCTGAAGTTTCTCCAAAATAAAAAGAGACTTATCCTTCAGACTTATTGCATCTGTCTTCATTGTCACCATATTGGGCTTTTTGGGATCTATCGTTACCGTGCCGTTTGATGTTTTTATCATATCTATCAGGCTGTCAACAGAAATACTCACTATACGGCTGAACTCAACAAGAACACTGCCGTTGCGTTCTTTTATGTGGTAGATGTCAAGTTTTCTGCATATTATCCTGAGTTCGCATATATACAATAAATTGCTTACCTCTTCGGGAATATTGCCGAACCGGTCCTTGAGTTCTGCTGTAAGACGTTCAAGTTGGTCATCGGTTCGGATTGAAGCGATTTTTTTGTATATTTCAAGCTTGACAGTACTGTCGGACACATAGGAATCAGGTATGAAACCGCTGTAATCAAGTTCAAGGAAAACTTCGTTTCCGTCTTTGTTTTCTGTCTTCCGTATTTTTGAAATTTCCTCATCAAGAAGCCTGATATACATATCCAGACCTACGCTTGCCATGAAACCGCTTTGCTCTTTTCCGAGAAGATTTCCCGCACCTCTGAGTTCCATATCCTTCATTGCAATCTTGAAACCGCTGCCAAGTTGAGTATGCTCACTTATTATCTGAAGGCGTTTTATTGACTGCTCGGAAAGAACAAAGTCCGACGGGTACAGCAGATATGCGTATGCTTCTCTTCCTGACCTGCCTACCCTTCCCTTCAGCTGATAAAGTTGTGACACACCGTACATATCCGCTCTGTCAATTATGATAGTATTCACGTTTGGACTGTCTATTCCGTTTTCTATTATCGTGGTTGACACAAGAACCTGTATACCCTCATACACAAAACGTCTCATTGTATCTTCAAGAGCTTCAGGGCGCATCTGACCGTGAGCAGTTTCAACAACTGCTTCAGGTATCATCCGCCTTATCATTGAGGCAACAGCTTCCAGCGTTTCAATCCTGTTATGAAGGAAAAACACCTGACCGTGACGCTCAATTTCCCTGCGTATTGCCTGTTCAACCAAGGACTCGTCAAAACGTTCAATCACGGTTTTTATGGGCTTTCTGTCAATAGGAGGAGTTGTAAGGAGACTCATATCTCTGATTTTAAGAAGTGACATATAGAGCGTACGAGGAATAGGTGTTGCGGAAAGACTGAGGCAATCCACACTTGCCTTCAGTTCCTTTATTCTGTCCTTATCCTTCACACCGAACCTTTGTTCCTCATCAACAATGAGCAGTCCGAGATTTGAAAAAACAATGTCTTTTTGGATAATACGATGAGTTCCGAACAGGACATCAGTCTGACCGTCTTTCAACTGTGATATTATTTTCTTCTGTTTTGCCGGCGCAACCATTCTTGTAAGAAGTGCAGTCTTAACAGGGAAATCGTGAAGTCTTTGTTCAAAGTTTCTGCAATGCTGTTCAGCAAGAATTGTTGTAGGTGCAAGAAAAGCAACCTGTTTTCCGCTCATTACAGCCTTGAAGGCAGCCCTGAACGCAATTTCCGTTTTTCCGTAACCCACATCACCGCATATCAGACGATCCATCACTGAAGTACTTTCCATGTCTTCCTTGACATCCCGTATGCAGGCAAGCTGATCCTCGGTCTCATCAAATTCAAATTCCGCCTCAAACCTTATCTGCCAGTCATTATCTTTTGCAAAAGGGAAACCGGTACTGTTTTTCCTTCTTGCGTAAAGTTCAATAAGGTGATTTGCAAGATCTTCCGCACTTTTTCTTGCCTTTGCTTTCTTGTTTTCCCAACTTCCCGAACCCAGTCTGTCAAGGTGGGGTGCTTCACCGGCACTTCCTATGTAGCGCTGTACAAGATTTGCCTGTTCAATGGGAACATAGAGATTTTCTTTTTCTGCAAACTGAATTTTTATGTAATCACGCTCACGTATTCTGTCAATTTTCAGAAATTTTCCTATGCCGTAATTCACATGAACAACAAAGTCACCTTCATGCAGTTCAACAAAACTGTCCAAAACTGATGTTTGGGTGTGTTGAAGAGTTTTAACAACCTGTTTTCTTCTCCCGAAAATCTCGCTTTCACATATTGCAATGAAGTGCATACTTCTTATTGAAAACCCTCCGGAGAGGTTTCCCGTGTGATATTTTACGGAAGAAAACTCACTCAACATCTGGGAAAGACGCTCTTTCTGAAGCTCGGTTGATGCGTAGATGTGAATATCCCAACCGTTATCCTCAAGACCTTTCAGATCTTCTTTAAGGAAGGTGAAATTACCGAAATAAGAACGCGGTCCGTCTAATTCAAAACGGACGGCATCTGCATATTTTCCGGCAATGTCACAGACTGTAAGTGACTTTTTACATGACTTTCGGAAAGAATCAAAATCAAAAAGTATTTCATCGGGACGTACAGAATTTCTGTCTTCCTGATAAGCTTTACGGAACATTGCCTTTGCTTCAAGACCGAGACTTTTATAGGAACTGTCAAGGCGCTGGTCTCCGGCAAATATGAAAAAATCTTCATCGGAAACATAAGAGGCAAATGCTCCGTTCTGCAAAGGAAATTCACCGGAAATTCCGTAAATTCTTATGTCTGCATGACCGAGTTGTTTTGTAATTTTCTGTGTAACAGGATCAAATCTGCATATTTTTTCTACGCTGTCCCAATCAAGATATATTCTGAGTGGCTGCCTGTCTCCGAAAGGAAACACATCAACTACCTCACCTCTGACGGAAAAATCACCCGGAGAAAACGTGCTGTCACCTCTGAAATAATTACCTTCACCGAGCATTGAGGCAAGTTTCATTGTATCAAGTCTGTCACCGGCTTTAAGGTGAATTGTACCGTCCTCAATGGCTGAAGCGGGAACAAGCGGCATACAAATTGCCCTTATGCTTGTAATAATCAGACCTTTTTCACCGTTCAGAATGTTGCCGAGACAGTTAAGTTGCTCAAACTCCTTTTCAGACCCCTCCCATCCGCTGTACATAACACGTCCGGAAGACTGCAAAAGCAAAATACGGACACAATTCTGCCCGGAATTATTTACTGAAACGTTAGAATAAATCTGTCTTGCAGCCTCATCAGTAGGACAAATGAGGAACGTATTTCCTTCAACCTTTGAAGATATCATGCGGGCACACTCAAACAGCGGAAAACCGTCAAGACCTTCCGCTTTGAAATTGCAGTATCCGCAAGTCCCGATATGCTTGAAGACTTCGGACTGTTTGATGTACATTTGCAATTGCTGCATCGCAGTAAATCATAGTTTTGAAAGGATTGTCAGTCAATAACATGAACATCAGCCTGTGGTTCGGAATGCTAGTCCTGAACTTTTTTCTCATCATGTTTTTTTTCCGGTTATGGGGTAAAACAGGTCTGACAGTCTGGGTAAACATAAGTTGCATAGTCTCAAACATTCAGGTGATTAAAACCGTTGATTTTTTCGGATTTGAAGCAACACTCGGGAATATTATCTACGCAACCTGCTTTCTGGCAACCGACATCCTATCGGAATTTTACTCTGAGAAAAAAAAAAAAAAAGCGGTGAATATGGGACTTTTTTCCCTGATTTCAATGACTCTGCTCATGCAGTGTGCACTTTTTTTCACTCCGTCTGAAAATGATTTTGCCGATCCTGCACTGCACACCATATTCAAAATAATGCCGAGAATTGCCGCAGGTTCTCTTGCAGCATACTATATAAGCAACCGTTTTGATATTTTTTCCTACAACCTGCTCAAACGTAAAACTAAGGGAAAATATATGTGGCTCAGAAATAATCTGTCAACAATGCTGTCTCAGATGCTTGATACCGTAGTTTTCACCTTGTCTGCCTTTGCGGGAGTCTATGACAGAAAAATTCTTTTGGAAATAATGCTTACAACATATTTTTTGAAATTGACCGTAGCATTTGCAGACACTCCGGTTCTGTATCTTGCACGCCATTGGATACAAAAAGGGAAAATAAAAGACAAATAGTGTGATTCACAACACATTCTGAAAGAGTTACATCAAATATTGACACTATTATTGAAAATTTTATATCATTGCAGAATGCGTTGTCCGGCGTGCGGTAATACAGAAGATAAAGTCCTTGAAACAAGAGTAACCGGAAACGGTGATGCAATCAGAAGAAGACGTGAATGCATTAAATGCGGTTTCCGTTTCACAAGTTACGAACGTGTGGAGGATAAACCCATTACCGTAATAAAGAAAAACGGAAATACACAGGTATTTGACAGAAATAAAGTTGAACGCAGTATCAGGGTATGCACGGATAAACGGAACATAAGTCAGGAAACAATAGAAAACCTTGTTCAGAGCGTTGAAGATTCGGTTAAAATTCTGGCCGGTTCAAAACATGAAATCTCCAGTGCTTCAATCGGAGAAGAGATCTTGAGACAACTGTACAATGTAGATGCTGTGGCTTATGTTCGTTTTGCATCCGTCTACCGTGCATTCAATAACGTAAACCAGTTCATAGATGAAATCAAAAGTCTCTCTCCTCTCTCTCCCTGACAGACGGTTGTTGAAAAAAAAACAACACAAAGAGAGCAATTACCCGCTCCCTTTGTGTGTATGGGGTATAAAATCAGACAATCTTTCCTGTTTTTTTCAGCCATGCGATTTCATCGGAAACCGTTTCTTCATAACTTCTGGGGTTGTATCCGAGTTCTTTTTGTGCTTTTGAATAATCAAAAACATTGTTACGGGCAAGATTCCAGATGCTGAATTTTGTCAATAACGGTTTTTTGCCGGTTTTTTTTGCTCGCTTCTCCAAAACATCAGCCATAGTGTATGCCATCTTTATAGGCAGGAAAAATCGTATCTTCTTGCAATGAGCCTGATTTACAAGAATTCTTGAAAAATCACGGAAAGACACAACCTCATTACCGAGAATATAACATTCCCCTTTTCTGCCCTTTTCACTTGCGGCAATCAGCCCGTCAGCCAAATCACGTACATCACTAAGATTAAAAGAACCGTCAATTCCGGCGGGCATCTTCCCATTGATGATGTCAATAACCGTTTTTGTAGTTTCACTTACCGAAAAATCTTCCGGACCGAGAATACCGGTAGGATGAACCACACTTGCATCAAGACCGGATTTTGCAGCATCCAAAACCAGTTGGGTTGCAAGGGCCTTGGATTGACTGTAACAATCCTTCAGACCTTCAGCAGAAAAATGGGAAATTTCCCTGATTACGTTTCCTTTCGGAAGCTCGGGAATGGCACCGGTACTTGAACAGTAAACAAGTTTCTTAACATTGTATTTTTTACAAAGTGCAATGATATTTTCCGTTCCTCCCACATTCACATCCATAACCTTCCGGTTATACTCCGGATTCACAGTAACAATACTGGCTATATGAAGAACTATTATTTCCGAATTTTCCGGAACTCTGAACAACTGTTCAAGACTGTTCAGATTACACAGATCGCCTTCAACTATTTCCGCTTCTCTCGGAACATACTTCATAGCCGGATCGTTCTTCAAAACAAAAGCACGGACTTTTTCTCCGCTGTTGACTAATTTTCTGCAGACAGTACCTCCGAGAAACCCTGCTGCTCCGGTAACCAGATAAACTTTATTACTCATACAAACACCTCCTATGTCTTATGAACAACCGTAATATACAAGGTGTTTTTTTAAGAATTGTTTTTGAAATGTTAATTTTTTGTTAAAGAGCCGATTTTGTAATTTTCTCAGGAAATTTATTTACAAATCAGGGTGAATGTAGAACCGACACCGGGTTCACTGTTTACATTGATCTCATATCCGAGAATATCGGAAATTTTTTTCACCATAGCCAGACCGAGTCCGTTACCCTGTAAATTGTGAGAAGTTTCTCCCTGATAAAATTTTTCAAAAATATGGTTACACGTCTTACTGTCCATTCCGCAACCTGTGTCACGTACGCTGATAACAACTTTTTCATTGCTTGTTCCGTATACCGTTATTCCGACAGTTCCGTTTTTTTCGGTAAATTTCACGGCATTGGATATAAGATTGTTGATAACAATTTTCAAAAGTTCACTATCGGAAAAAAAGGTCAGCTCATCGGAAATATCGGTTTCTATATTCAACTCTTTTTCTTCCCAAATCTGCTCAAAATTCAACATACATTCACAAACAAGCTCACCTACGTTTATTTCCTTCAAATCTGTAAAAATTTTCTGGTTTTCAAGCTTATTCAGTTTCAGAATATTTGCAATCAGTGAAGAAAGTTTGAATGTCTGACTTTCAATCTGCCTGAAATATTCGTATCTTTCCTGCTCGTTGAGATTCGGATTCTCTGCTAAAGTTACATAATTCTGGATGACGGTAAGCGGTGTTTTCAGTTCGTGAGATACATTGGAAATGAAATCAGTGCGCAATGTTTCCACACTGCTCAGTTCCTCAACCATTTTGTTCAGATTTTCTTTGATTGATTCATACCCGTAAAAATCAACTTTATCGTTTCTTTTTTTTTTTTTTTTTTTATAATCAACCTTTGAAACCATTTCTTTAAAATTGTGAATTTCCCTGTTTTGTCTTTCATTGTTGAATTTTTTGCATCAGTACTTGTGTCTACTTTTGGTTTTTCACAAAATGAAAATGTTGATGAAAACACGCGGCGCTCTCAATCTTATTGCCTGTTCAGGAATATCAAGATTCTGAAAAAACAAAATGATATTTGCTGCAGAGACAAAGCATATACCGAGAAAAAATAAAAAAAACGACAGACAGTTTATCACATTTGCTTTTTTGAAATCTTTTGAGTTGATCTTCATAAAGTCCCCTGTTTGTTTATTACCGCTTTATATCCGAGTCCGTGTACGGTCTGAATTTCAAAGTCACTGCAAGCTGACAGTTTATCCCGTAGCTTTGTAATATAAACGTCAACAACTCTGGGAGAAGCTTCTGACTCGCTGTCCCAAAATTCACTCATCAGCTGTAATCTGGTAAATGTTTTTTTAGGATATGACAAGAGCTTATAAATAAGATCAAATTCACGGACAGTGAGAGTTACCTCTTCACCGTCAATATAAGCACTGTGTTCTTCCGAATCCAATTTCAGGGAGCCCACTATCAGTTTTTTTTCCGTATTTATGCGTGAACGTCTTAAAATTGCTTCAATTCTCATCTGCAACTCCGGCAAAAGAAGAGGCTTTACCATATAATCATCAATACCTGATTCAAAACCTTTTATTTTGGATTCAATGTCTTCTCTGGCTGTCATGAAAATAATCGGAATTGAAGGAAAAATTTTTCTTATTTCCTTAGCAAATTCATACCCGTCAATTTGGGGCATCATAATATCGGAAATAACAAGATTGAAATCAACATCTTCCATTCTATCGTAGGCATCAGCGGCGTTGAATACACCTGTGGCTTCGTACCCTTTCAGATTAAGAAAAGTACAAACAGTCTTATTCAGAGCCTTATCATCTTCAACAACAAGAATTTTTATCATGCTTCTTCACCGCACAAATGATAAACTTTTGGAATCTTCAATTTCAATATGTGTGCACCGGGAAACCTTCAAAACTCCCCTCACAATGCTCAGTTTTGCAAGCACTCCCTCACCTATAAAAAAATGCCGCAGTTACGGAAAACCGTACCTGCAGCATTTCATACAGATGTCTATCTATATAATCACTTAATTGTGATTCTTCCCTGAGGCGCAGCATATTCTGCTCCGATTTTTCCTCCGAGAATTTCTGTAACATAATCCATAACAGCAACATCCATTGCAATACTTGTATCAAAGGTCTTGCCGGCTTCATAGGCTGCTCTGAATGCATAGTAAGTATCTCCACCCACCTGACAGAAATTGTTGGTAACAACAGCATAGGTTGCTTTGGCATCAAACGGCTTTCCGTTGATGCTGTCAATTGTCACTCTGTTGATTGACTTCGGACCGTAGAATGTTGATTCGGGATACTGAGCACCCTTATCGTACGGCTTTGAAGTATCAATTGTCATTTTCATACCTGCAATCTGGGGGAAACCTCCTTCCGTTCCGGGAAGTGCAAATGTTGAGGCTTCAAGAGCTTCAAGAAGCTCGGCACCTGTAACATAAACAACAGCAATGGTATTACCGAAAGGAAGAACCGTAGTCACGTCAGCCTTTGTAACAGGACCTTTGTGAATCCATGCACGTATTCCGCCCCCGTTTGTTATGGCAAGAACATTCTCTGCCGGAACATTCAACTCACCGCCGGCATTCTTTACGCTCCAGAGCATTGCATCGGTAATAAGGTCTCCGTTGTTTGATTCTGCGGCTCTGTTTGCAGGCTTGTCAGCGTTCAGTTCAACTTCGCTTTCGGCAAAAGTCTTTTTGTACTCGGCATCTACACTGTCAACTATTTCCTGAGCAAAACCCGTGACATAGGCACTGGTCATTTCCTTTAAATCACCTTCAGGAACAAGGTAGTGATCTTCAATTTTCTTTGTTGCATTATCAATCACAATAACACCGATATTTTCAAACTTGGTACCGGTTGACTGAATCGGCTGTCCGCTCTCTCCGGACGTCATCACTGTGTGTGAGTGACCGTCAATGACAAAGTCTACGCCTTCAACGGCATTCCACAGATAGTAAGACTTATACTCTGCAGATTCATCGTCAACTCCGAGATGCCCGAGACAAATCACTATATCGGCAGACTTTGAAAGTTTTGCCGCAGTTTTCTTTGCAATGGCAAAAAACTCTTCGTGTTCCGGGAACTGAAGCGTTCTTATGAGTCCGGGATTTACCTTTGTCATTGTCTGAGGGGTCAACATTCCGAAGAAAGCAATCTTCATGTTTCCGACTTTGTATATCGCATAGGGATCAAAAAGAGGCTTGCCGTTTTCGTATATGTTTGCACAGATGACTTTGAATGTTGCATTGGCAAGGTTATTCTTCAAAACCTCAGAACCGTAATCAAATTCATGGTTTCCGAGACCTGCAATATCATAACCCACCGCATTCATCACTGTTACGGCATTTGCGCCCTTTGATGAACTCACGTATACAGAACCCTGACTGAAATCACCGTCGTCAACGGTAAGCACAGTAGCACCTTCATTCTGAAAATACTCCTTCAAACCGGCCATGTATGTATACTTTGCAATAGCGCCGTGTACATCATTTGAATGAAGGATGACCGTCTTTCCGGCAAACTTTCCGTCTGCAGTATTTACAGGCTTTGAGATTGACTGACAGGAAACAAGAACCATAACCGTCAGCACCGCAAGAGCAACTGTAAAAATCCTTTTGAGATTTTTTCTCATAATCACCTCCGAGTAAAACTCAAACTGATTATATACCAACAAAGACAGGTTTGTCATTGAACATTTGACTTTTTTTCTGTACGTGACTTATTGCAAAAGCGCATGCAAGCAATTAGAATGTGAGGAAATTGCAGTGAGCATTTCAACTGCATGCAATTTGGAGGAAAAAATGAAAAAAACATTATCAGTACTTCTTGTTCTGATTGTTGCGTTTTCGGTCTTTGCGAAAGGCAGTACCGAAACCAAAACGGCAACGTACAGAGTTGCCATGGTAACCGATTACGGCGACATTACAGATCAGAGTTTCAACCAGATTACGTATGAGGCATGTAGAGATTTTTCTGCTGATTACGGTATTGATTTCAATTATTTCAAACCCGCCGGAGACTCGGATGCAGACAGACAGGCTTCAATAGAAAAAGCCATTGACCAGGGCTACAACATCATTGTAACACCGGGCTTTGCATTTGCAGGAGCGGTCAAGGCAACCGCAGGAGACAATCCGGACATCAAGTTCATTACCCTTGATGTCGGCGAAGGAGACTGGGGAGATTACAAACTTCCCGCTAACGTCTATTCTGCAGTTTATGCCGAGCAGTACAGCGGATTTATGGCAGGATATGCTGCAGTTAAGATGGGTTTCACCAAACTCGGCTTCCTCGGAGGAATGGCAGCACCGGCAGTTAAACGTTACGGATACGGTTTTGTGCAGGGTGCAGACCAGGCAGCTACAGAGCTCGGAAAGAAAATTGAATTGAAGTATATTTACGGAAACCAGTTTTTCGGGGATCCGGATATAACCGCTGCAATGGAAACATGGTATGCTGCAGGAACACAGGTTGTTTTTGCATGCGGTGGAGGTATTTGGACTTCCGCGGCAGAAGCAGCAGCCAAATACAATCAGAAAATTATCGGAGTTGACGTTGATCAGCAGTCCATCATTGACGGAAAGTTCGGCAACGGGCTGACAGTTACTTCTGCAATCAAGGGACTTCGTCCTGCAACATACAACACTCTTGCAGATGTAATCCGCAACGACAACTGGGGAAAATACAGTGGCAAGCAGGAAACACTCGGTTTGATTTCAGCTACAGATCCTTACGCCAACTATGTCGGAATTGGAGAGTCAACACAGTTCAATTCGGGTTTCTCAAAAGAAGATCTTGTTACTCTTACCGGAAAACTTTTCAACAGACAGTACAAGGTTAATGATGAGACTGTTGAACCGGTAACAAAGTCATTTAAATTTGAAGATTTAGGATTCATCAAATAATCCGCAAAAACGTGTTGTTTTCACCGGAAATGCGACTAAAGCAGTCGCATTTCTTTTTTTTAGTCGCATTTCCCTTCCTTTGTATGTTATAATTTTTTTGTTACCCATTGGGTTTCGGGTTTGTTAAATGAGGAGGAGACAACAATGAATGTACCCTATGCTGTTGAGATGCTTAATATAACCAAAAAGTTTCCGGGTATCATTGCAAATGACAATATTTCCCTTCAATTGAAACATGGTGAGATACATGCTCTTTTAGGTGAAAACGGTGCCGGAAAATCTACACTTATGAGTGTGCTTTTCGGACTGTATCAGCCGGAAGAAGGAGAAATCAGAAAAGACGGTAAACCGGTAAAAATCAATGATCCGAACGATGCAAATGCACTTGGCATAGGCATGGTACACCAACATTTCAAACTTGTTGAATGTTTTACTGTTCTGGACAACATAATAATGGGTGTAGAGCCGGTAAAACACGGAATACTCCAGAAAGAAGAAGCAAGAAAAAAGATAAAGAAACTGTCAGATAAGTACGGACTTGCAGTTGATCCCGACGCAAAGATAGAGGATATAACCGTAGGAATGCAACAGAGAACCGAAATTCTCAAAATGCTTTACAGAGAAAATGAGATTCTGATTTTTGATGAACCTACGGCAGTTCTCACACCTCAGGAAATTGATGAACTTATGCAGATAATGAAAAATCTTGTCAAAGAAGGCAAAAGCATACTGTTCATATCACACAAACTGAATGAGATAATGGCAGTTGCCGACAGATGTACCGTTCTCAGAAAAGGAAAGTACATAGGAACGGTAGAGACAAAAAACACTTCTATTGAAGAGCTCTCTTCAATGATGGTAGGAAGAAACGTAAGTTTTCATGTTGAGAAGAAAACACAGACTCCCGGTGAAACCGTTCTGGAAGTCAGAAATGTTACTGTCGGTTCAAAGTCACATCACGGAGATTCTGTAAAAAACGTCAGTTTCAACGTAAGACGCGGAGAAATTGTCTGCATAGCCGGAATAGACGGAAACGGTCAGACTGAACTTGTGTACGGAATAACAGGTCTTGAACCGTTAAAAGAAGGAACACTCACCCTCTGCGGTAAGGATATCACCAAGGCATCAATCCGTGAAAGAAACATAATAGGAATGAGTCATATTCCGGAAGACAGGCACAAACACGGACTTGTTTTGGATTATACACTTGAAGACAATCTGATACTGGAGCGTTATTTCACTGAGGAATTTACTGACAAGGCAGGTTTTCTTAAACGTGACAACATAAGAAAATACGCAGAACGTCTGATTGACCAATACGATATAAGAAGCGGACAGGGACCTGTTACAACAGCAAGAAGTATGTCCGGCGGAAATCAGCAGAAAGCAATAATAGGACGTGAAATGGACAAACAACCGGAGCTTCTTGTTGCGGTTCAGCCCACAAGAGGAATTGACGTCGGTGCAATAGAATACATACACAAGCAACTTGTGCAGGAGAGAGACAAAGGAAAAGCGGTGCTTCTTGTTTCTTTGGAGCTTGATGAGGTAATGGACGTACCTGACAGAATTCTTGTGATGTATGAAGGTGAAATAGTCGGTGAGTTTGATCCCAAGAAAACCACACAGGAAGAACTCGGTCTTTACATGGCCGGCGCAAAAAGAATGGAGGTTAAAGTATGAGAGACTTTCTGAAAAAACCGGCAGTACAAACTGTCATTGCCTCTCTGGTGTGTGTTGTAGTAGGAATGTTGATAGGTTATATTGTCCTGCTCATAATAAATCCGAGCGGAGCAGGAAAAGCCATACTTGCAGTGCTTAAAAATTTCATGAACTATAACCGAACCAATCTGAAAATCAGAAACTTGGGAAATACAATTGTAAAGACAGCCCCCCTTCTGATGTGTGCCCTTTCAGTGCTTTTCTCATATAAGGTAGGACTTTTCAATATCGGAGCATCCGGACAGTACTGTGCAGGAGCATGCATAAGTCTCTATGCTGCATTGAAATGGAATCTCGGTTGGTTTCCGTGTCTGATTCTTGCAATACTTGCCGGTGCTGTTCTCGGTTCAATTGTCGGATGCCTGAAATCATATTATAACGTGAATGAAGTAATCTCCGGCATAATGCTCAACTGGATTATGCTGTACGGAACGAACGCAATCCTTACAACAGTCAAAGAACCTACAACTCCGTACACCTATCACCTGACGGATAAAGCTCCACAGGCGATTCTTCCCACTTTGGGTCTGGGCAAGCTTTTTGCAGGCAACAAATACATTGGAATTGCAGTTCCTCTGTCAATTCTTGCAGCAGTACTTGTTAAAATAATTCTTGATAAAACAAAGTTCGGTTATGAACTTAAAGCTACGGGATTTAACAGGAATGCAGCTAAGTACTGCGGAATGGCAGAAAAAAGAAACATAATCCTCTCTCTTGTTATTTCAGGAGCACTTGCAGGATGCGGTGCAGCACTGCTTTACCTTGCAGGATATGAAGAATGGCAATGCTCTTTAGCCTCCGTTCCGGCAATGGGATTCAACGGAATTGCAGCAACATTTCTCGGAGGTCTGAATCCTATCGGTACGATATTTGCCTCTTTCTTCATTCAGCACATTACTACAGGCGGTTCTCATGTTGACCTCAGTATGTACTGCTCACAGATTTCAGAGCTGATTTCATCACTCATCATATACCTCTGCGGCTTTGTACTTTTCATTAAATTTACCTTGAACAAAGTACTGGACAGGCAGAACGGAAAAAACGGAGGTAAAAACTGATGCTTTTACTTATTCAGTATACACTTATATTCACCTCAGTTCTCACACTTGTTGCGCTCGGCGGCTGTTTTTCGGAACACTCCGGAGTTATCAACCTCGGTCTTGAGGGAATAATGGTAATGGGAGCTTTGGGAGGCGCACTTGCAATGAGATATCTTCCTATCGGCATACCTGCATTTTTCTTTCTTCTTCTTGTCCTGATTGCAGCAGTTGCCGTAGCACTTGCCTACTCTTCTCTGCTCGGAGTTGCCTGCATAAATTTCAAGGCAGACCAAACTATAGTAGGTACAGCCCTCAATATGCTCGGTACAGCCACAGCAACAGTCATTGTTAAAGCAATCAACACTGCAGCGAATCCGGATGATATGAGTTCGGAAATATTCTATAACGAACCGAAAAAGAAATTTCTTGTCAGCATAGGTAATTTTGAGTTCAACTGGTTCATGCTCATCACCGTGATTATTCTTGTGATTTCGTTTTTTGTTCTTTACAAAACAAAATTCGGTCTCAGACTGATGGCATGCGGAGAACATCCTCAGGCTGCGGATTCCGTGGGCATCAATGTTTACAAGATGAGATGGGCGGGAGTGCTTATTTCCGGTGCACTCGGAGGACTGGGAGGAATATGTTACATACTTTCAGGAGTTTCAAGTTGGAAATTTGAAAACGGTGTTGCAGGATTCGGATTTCTTTCTCTTGCAGTAATGATTTTCGGTCAGTGGAAACCTTTCAGGATTGCTGCAGCCGCCATGCTGTTCGGTTTTTTCAGATCACTCGGAAACACATATTTCGGCTTCAACTTCCTATATTCACTCAACATCCCGAGCACGGTATATAATATGTTGCCCTACATCATTTCCCTTGTTGTGCTTGCTCTGACCTCAAAAAGTTCAAGAGCTCCCAAAGCCGAGGGAATACCTTACGACAAAAGCCAACGATAATTAGTAAACCTGATTTGAGAAAGGGAGTGTGGCGAAATATTTCAACACACTCCCCTTTTTACAGTTCGGCAGATGATGATTATACGGCATTCTCAATAGTCAATATTTTATTCGCAATATATGATATATTGAGACAAACCCTATCTGTAAAATTCCATTCATTCATACAGTTGGCTATAGCATAAGCTCAGGAACATTTTTGAAATCATAGTCCCGTGCACAAAACAAGAAAAAATGTGATTTTGTGCACGGTAGGCTTGCACAACTTTCAAATTATTGTATCATAGTAACCAACCGTGGAGGATAATCGTATGA
>JAKSPF010000020.1 GCA_024405065.1 Sphaerochaetaceae bacterium
ATCCGCGATGATAAATAGAAGCAGCAAAACCGGTTACATCTGTTATAACACCGCCTCCCAAAGCAAGAAACGTCCCGTTTTTCGGGAAGGAGTTTTCAACTGCAACAGAAAGAATTCTTTCAACAGAGGGCCAGTGTTTTGATGCTGTACCGGGCTGCAGGATTACATTCGGTTCCGGAAGCGGACGTACCATTCTTGCGGTATTGGAATCACAGACCCAGAGTACAGGAGAATCCAGTTTTTCAATTTCACCGGAGAGGGATGAAAAACCGTCAGCAAATATCACCTTTGTACCAAGACATTCAATCTGTTTTTCCATAAGCAAGTCCTCAGTCAAGCATCTTCAGCAATCTGTTGTAAACTTTATTGAATTCTCTGATTCCTGTAGAATCCGAGAGAGAGAGTAGAGTGTAGGCACTGTTGTTAAGAGCTTCATTGAAATCTTTTGCAACGTGGAATAATACATTATCAGCACTTGAAATCAGTTCAATAAATCCGAGTCTGTCTCTGTATTTTGCAAGCGGAGCTAATTTCATAATATCAGAAAGATGAGGTATGATTTTTGAGATATTCTCAGAATTGAATATTGTTCTGCATGGATTTTCAACGGTATTTGTATCAGTAAAAGCGACATGCGGTGAAATTGCCGCAAGCTCATGTAAACCTTCACCGTACATTGCATAACGGTTCCGTAATCTTACTGCGCAGGAAAAGTTTTTCGGATGTCGTGATGAATGTCTGTACGCTCTTGCCAAAGCAGTAACTTCTTCCGCCGGTATTATGACTATAGGACGTTTGTTTTTCCCTGTATCCCGCATTACTGTGAAAGTGAAGCCGAACACCCTGACCGTCTTTTCAGAATTGACGGAAGCAACTGTGCCTGTTTTTGTGTGAGCTTTATTTTTCACATCCTTTTCACCGGTTTTTTCTGACTTTTTCACAAGGTCAGATAACTGATGAGTAAGTCCCGGCTTTATACTGTCAATCCATGATTGCTTCATCGGAGATACAGTTCTTGCATACATCTTTGTGGTAAGAACAATCTCACCTGCAAGAATATACGGAGGCGGATTTCTGAACCATGCCGAACCGGGATGAATGTAAATTTCATTCGTGTTCAAAGTTCTGTATGTATTTTTTTTTCTGTGTATGCAAACATACTGTACAAGTCCGGCAGCAAGACATTTCATGCATCTTTCCGCAAAGGAAGGTGAATTGCTTACCGTAACATCGGGAACAAAGACGCCCATTTCATTTGTTATTTCAATAAGCTGATTCACTACATGGACGATTTCTTCCATACATTGGACATCAAGGTAATTTTCCGAACAGAATTTTTCCTTTTGTTTCATGTCTGCAAGTTCACAGTATTTTCTGTAGAGAAACTGATAACCGATGAAGTCTCCGTATTCTGTTGAGAATCTCCTGTGAGCATTTCTTGCAGCGTCTTCTTCTCCGGGGGGAAGCGTAAACGGAGTTTTGCATGAAAGAAAACTCACGCATACGGTTACAGGTTTTATCATCTCAATATCGTTTCTCACCGCTTCATACAATGCTCTTGAAAGTCTCGGAAGCAAAGGATACTTCACCATTACGGTACCTGTATCGGTAAGATGCCTTTCATTGTCTATGGCACCGATAATTTTACGTGTCTGCTCTCCGCTTTTTATTGCTTTTGCATGAGGTCTTGTTATGAACGGGAAATCTTCATAGTTGTATATTGCCAGATCTGACATTCTGAGTACAACTTCTGACAAATCTGTTCGGAGTATTTCTTCCTGAGTGAATTCTTGCCATTGGTTGAATTCTTCTTCGGAGTAAAGCCTGTAACATACTCCGGGTGCAGTTCTTCCTGCACGTCCTGTTCTTTGTTTTGCAGAAGAACGGCTTATCCTTCGTGTAACAAGGGATGATGTGAAGTCAAATTGATTGTAATAGTTGATTTTAGCCAGTCCGCTGTCAATAACGGATTTGATTCCGTCAATTGTGAGAGACGTCTCCGCAATGTTCGTTGCAAGAACAACTTTCATTTTTCCGGGCAGCGTGTCATCAAAAACCTGTTCCTGTTCTTCTTTGTTCAATCTTCCGTAAAGAGGATAAATCTGAAGGTGTTTCCAATCGCAGGAATTGTAAATTTCCTGCATTGTCATTTTTATGTCCAGTTCTCCGGGCAGAAAGACAAGAGTATCCTGATTGTCTCTATAGCCACCTGATTTGAAATCAACCAAAAGTTCATTGATTATTTCAGCTATACCGCTGTAGATTTCGGAAACATCCCTTGAAAAATCAATCGGACGGTATAACACATCAACTTCATAGGCTTTTCCCTGAATTGAAATGACCGGAGCTTTTCCGAAAAATGCTGAAAAAACGGAAGTATTGATTGTGGCTGAAGATATAATAACTTTAATGTCATTCCTTACGGCACAAATCTGTTTAAGGAGTCCGAGAATAAAATCAATGTTCAGACTTCTTTCATGAGCTTCATCAACCATGATTACAGAGTAACGGGACAGGGTAGGATCGGTTTTCAGCTCCTGCAGAAGCATGCCGTCAGTAAGTATTTTAATTTTGGTTTCCGATGATGTGGTATCATAAAATCTCATCTTGTAAGCACAATAATCAGGGCTGAGCTTTTCACATTCAATCTGTTTTCTTATGTACGAGCAAACACTCAGTGTGGCAATTCTTCTTGGCTGTGTAATGCCGATTATTCCGTTTCCCGTATAACCTGCCTCTTTCAGAATAAGAGGAATCTGTGTTGTTTTTCCCGAACCTGTAGGACTCTCAACAATAATGACTTGGTTATGAGCAAGTGCATCAAGAATCTGGTGTTTGTTTCTGTATACCGGTAAATTTTTTGCGTCCGTCATTTTACCTTTTTAACAATTTCATCAAAAGAGATATCTTCATACATCTGTCTTGTTGCTATTTCCTTGACAGAATATGAGTCTTTATCGGTTTTGTTGCATATAACAAACCGTATTCCGTTTTTTTCTGCATAGGAAAACTGATGTCCCATGTCTTTTGTCCCTGCATAACAATCTGTTTTTATTCCGGATTTTCTGAATTTTACCGCAATATTCTGGGCTGTAGCAGTATCTATTTTTCCTGATGCGATAAGTATATCGGCCGAACCGGTACTGTTGACAATGCTGCCGGCTGTTTCTTCAAGTGCTGCAATCAACCTGTCAAGACCGATACATGAACCGGCACCCGAAAGTCTGTCCTTTGTGTAGAGTCCTGTAAGATTGTCATATCTTCCGCCTGAGCATATTGAGCCTATTTGAGGAAGCTGTACGAGTTGGGTTTCATAGACTATGCCGGTGTAGTAGTCAAGACCTCGCGTGACAGATGTATCCAACAGGAAAGATGACTCTATACCGCAATCTTTCAGCATTATAAAAAGTTCTTCAAGTCTTGCAATGTCATCTGTTTTGCCGAGCTGTTCGGAGAGTATGCCGAGGGTCTCGGAAAAACCGTTTTTTGTAAGTGAAAGAAAATTCAGAATTTTTTTAATTCCGTCTTCATCAATTCCGCATTCTTTCAGGTTTTCGGCAACACCGTCCCGTCCGATTTTTGAAAGTTTATCAATTATCCTGAGAATTTCATCGGATTTGTCGGAAAGACTTATAGATTCCAGAAAAGTATTGATTATTCCGCGATGTGAAACAAGAATCCTGAATTCACCGATATTCATCTCTGAAAGACAAGTATGTATCATAAGCAGAATTTCAAAATCGGAAGCAATGCTGTCTGTTCCGATTATATCAAAATCACATTGATAAAACTCTCTGAATCTGCCTTTCTGAGGTTTTTCACCGCGCCATACCTTACCTATATGGTAACGCTTGAAGGGAAAGGTGAGTTTGTCTTTGTTTGCAGCAACATATCGTGCAAGAGGTACTGTAAGGTCAAATCTCAATGAAACATCGCGGTCTCCGTTATCTCTGAACCGGAACATCTGTTTATCCGTTTCTCCACCGCCTTTACCGAGCAGAACTTCACTGTACTCTATGGCGGGAGTGTCTATAGGAACAAAACCGAAACTTCTGAATATTTTCTGAACTTCCGAAATAAGATTCTGTCTTGTAATTTCCTGTTGCGGAAGACTGTCTCTGAAACCTTTAAGTATTCTGGGTTCAATCATAAAAACTCCCTGTGTTGTGTTTTGATGATATTATGTACTAACATATTAAACATTATGAAAGTCAGATACAAGCATTCCGGAAACCGTACTTTTGCCGTTGCAGAGGTATATTCGGAGGAAGAACACGGAATTCATTTATCAGAAATTGACGATGATGCCGTTTTGGTTGTAGGAAAACTCAGAGACAGCGGATTTGAGACGTACATTGTCGGGGGTGCCGTGCGTGATCTTATTTTAGGCAAGATACCTAAAGACTTTGATGTAGTAACGCAGGCAACGCCCAGACAAATACACAGAATTTTCAGAAATTCAATGATAATAGGAAGGAGATTTCGCCTTGTTCACGTAATTTTCGGACAGAAAATAATTGAGGTTTCAACTTTTCGCAGTAGAGATGACAAAGGAAAAAAATCATCCAACGTATTCGGAACGATAGAAGAAGATGCTACAAAAAGAGATTTTTCAATAAACAGCCTTTATTATGATCCGTTTGAAAATGTTGTAATTGATTACACCGGGGCAATGAAAGATATTCGGAAAGGGGTTATTACATCACTTATTCCTCTTAACAGAACGTTCAGAGAAGACCCTGTAAGAATGATACGGGCTCTGAAGTACAGCGTTACTACCGGTTTCAAACTTAAAATCAACCTCAGGTTGGCAATCAGACGTTATGCCTCTCTGCTTATGAAAGTCAGTTCGTCAAGAATGACTGAGGAGGTAAACAAAATTTTTTATTCCGGATATTGTTGTCCTATTATAAAAAAACTCTCATCGTACGGATTGCTCGTGTATATGATGCCGTGTGCTTCCGTGTATTCGGAATTTGAAAGCTTTACGGAATCTCTTGAAAAACTTGACCGGTTCGTCCTTGACATAAAAGAAAATTCCGGAACGCTGAGTGATGCCGAAAAATCCCATGTTCTTTTTCTGTTTGCTTCATCCGTTGTAAATACGGACTTTACGGACTCGGAGCAGGGGATAACGCGTAAAGATATAGTAAGACAGATAAAAGTTCTTATTAGCCCGAATACGCCACCGAATTATATTATTGAACGTGCAGCGGCGGAATTTATCCCGAAAAACAAGAAGGTGAACAAGTCAGGTACTCCAAGTCGCAAAAAAAAACAGAGCCAATTGCAAAATTAAGCTTTGTGGAGGAACTTTGCTCTCTACAGGTTCCGTCAAGTCCAGTTCTCAACGGACAAAGCAACATTGTTGATGAGTATTCCGCCGTATTTTTCAAGCGAATCGGATATATACTCCTGAAGCTCGGAAATCTGCTGACGATTCATTGTAACCGGTGTTCTTACCGTGATTTCAAGGGAATATCCGTCGGCTTCAGAAAGACATTTTACTTTTTCCACTTTCATGGTGTTTTCATAACCGTAAAGGCAATGTTCAACCATTTGTTTAATTGCTGCTTCGGAAATCGCAGTTCCTGTATCGTGTTTTGAAAAAAGAGGTTTGACGAGGGTTTTTTCACTCACCGTATTTTTGAAATGCCGCCTTATGAGAACCCTTATTGAGTCGTAAACAATTGATGGGTATGAACGCGCAATCTGTAATGGGGGAACCGGAATTACATGTTGCCCCTCCGAATACCTCACACGCATTGCAGTATTTATTTCATCCGGAGTTGCAATGTCTTCTATGTGAATTACATAAGACGGTTCATCAAACCCAAGTCTTGCAGCAATTTTTGCCGTCATTTTTTCGGAAGTACCGAGTATAAGAACCTTATGGTAACGTTCACGGTTCAGTACTTCCATAGCCTGATTGTAGTGATTGAGATCTTCAAAAAGAGCACACTTCACCGCTGCAAGAAAATTTTTCTCCTGTTTTGCACTTCTGCCTGCGAGTATCTTTTCGTTGCGGATAATGAGACCGTCATCAATTATAATCGGAATACGGTGCTTTGCTGCAACGGATTGAGCTCTGAAACTTTTACCCGTTCCGCTTCTTCCGACAAGTGCATAAACTCTTACTTTCATATCAATCAGTAAAAGAATATTTAATTCTTTGTTCAGTTCACATTATACGGAAGTTGTTGTAAAATTAAAAGCAAATTTTCAAAGGGAGGAGTCATGCCGATTCTTTCAACATTCAAAAAAGGCGGTATACACCCGAGAGACATGAAAAGCTTGTCCTCCGGTTGCAAAATTTCCGTTCTTCCTATGCCTAATGAACTTGTTATCCCGATGTCAATGCATTTGGGTGCTCCTGCTTCATTGCTTAAAAATGTCGGAGACAGAGTTTTCAGAGGAGAGAAGATCGGACAGGCATCAGGATTCATATCCGCAGATGTTCACAGCCCGGCAGACGGCGTAATCACTGCAGTAAAGAAGGTTGTTCTTGCAAACGGAGTTGTCTGCGATGCTGCTGTTATTCAGACAGACTCCGAGCAGAGTAATCCGTTTTCGGTTCTGCGTGACTGGAACTCAATGTCAAAAGAGCAGATTCTCTCGGAAATAAAAGATAAGGGTATTGTGGGAACCGGAGGTGCAACTTTTCCTGCAAATGTGAAACTTTCAATTCCGGAAGGTAAGAACGTTGATGCTTTGATAATAAACGGAGTGGAATGTGAACCTTACATTACCGCAGACCACAGGATCATGATTGAAAAACCGTCTGAAGTTCTTGAAGGAATCATGATATGTGCAAAAGTCACTTCTCCGAGACAAATCATAATAGGCATAGAGGAAAACAAACCTGATGCTGCTGAAATCATTGAAAAGAAAATTGCAGAACTGAACCTGCATCATATCAGGGTCAGATTGTTAAAAATGAAGTACCCTCAAGGAGATGAAAAACAACTTGTAAAAGCTATACTGGACAAGGAAATTCCCTCCGGTAAGCTTCCTCTTGACGTGGGGGCCGTGGTTGTAAACATAGGTACTGCATGGTCTATTTTCAAGGCCGTTGCGTATGGTCAACCTCTGATTGAGAGGGTTGTTACAATTTCCGGAGAATGCATAAAAAACCCTTGTAATGTGATTGCTCCTATGGGAACGAAAGTTTCGGATTTTATTGAATATGCAGGGGGTTTTAAGGAAGAACCTGATAAAATGATTGCCGGCGGTCCGATGATGGGTTTTTCGTTTTTCAATGAAGAAACACCGATTACAAAAGGTACAAACGGTTTGCTTTTTATAAAAGACAAAAAGAATTATGAAAAGACAGCCTGTCTTTCCTGCGGTAAATGTGTTTCTGCTTGTCCTATAGGGCTGTTGCCGACAAAAATGTTTGCTCTGATTACAAACGGAAAGTATGAGGAGGCTATGAAACTCAATCTTATGGACTGTAAAGAGTGCGGGTGTTGTGCATTCAGCTGTCCGGCTCATCTTGATCTTGTTCAGGCATTCAAAACAGGAAAGAAACTCGGGAGGAAAAAATGATAACTGTTACTTCATCACCTCATTTTCACAGCGGTGACAGTACCCAGAAAATTATGTTTTCCGTTGCAGCGGCTATGATGCCTTCCTGCGTGTTCGGAATTTGTCTTTTCGGTTTCAGGGCTTTTCTGGTACTTTTTGCAAGTGTTGCTTCTGCCGTTCTTACTGAATACCTGCTTAACAGAATAAGTAAGGAAAAAAATACAGTCTGGGTCGGGTCTGCAGTTGTGTCCGGATGGCTTGTCGGGATGTTTATGGCGCCTTCCATTGCGATTCTTATAGCTGTTTTTGCTTCATTTTTGGCAATAGCTGTTGCAAAGTGGACATTTGGTGGATTGGGTGCAAACTGGGCTAATCCCGCAATTGTCGGAAGAGTTTTTGTGTTTTTTTCATTTACTTCCGCAATGAGTTCGTTTCCGATGCCGTCTGTTCTCAAGGCTGTTGCCGAAGTTGATGCATTTTCAACGCCGTCACCCATGTCTCTGGTGAAGACATCACTTGCAACCGGAGAATTTTCCGGTTTGTCTTCTCTGGAAATTCTCGCTGCACAGAAATTTCCTATAAGTCCTTTGGCGTTGAAACTTTCACAGGTGACCGGATTCAACCCGTACAATATTGATGCTTTTGTAGGTTTTATGCCCGGCTGTATAGGAGAAGTCTCCAAATTTCTTATTATTCTCGGCGGTTTGTATCTTATATTCAAGAAAATAATCACATGGCATATTCCGGTTTCATTTCTCGGTTCCTATGCAATCTTCACATGGATATTTGCCGGGATACCTTATGGTCTCGGTTTCTTTTCAGGTGAGGTTTTGCCATCAATTTTAAGGGGAGGATTGCTATTGGGAGCATTTTTCATGGCTACCGATTATGTGACTGCTCCGATTACTGAGAACGGCAAACTGATTTACGGTGTAGGGTGCGGTTTGATAACCTTTCTTTTCCGTTTTTTCGGGTCTCTTCCGGAATCGACATCCGTTGCGATTCTTATGATGAATATTGTTACTCCCACCATTGACAAGTTCTGTAAACCAAGATTGTTCGGTACTGTACGGGGGAAAAAGAAATGAAGAAATATATAAAAGTGGTGCTTGTTCTGACTTCAATTTGTGCAGTAGCGGCAGTTCTTCTTGCTCTTGTGAATTCTGTTACTGCACCGATAATTTCACTTCACGAAGAGGAAGCTGCAATGAAGGCGCTTGAAGAAGTTTCTTGCGGTATGGAAATCGGAGACAGAACAGATATGACAGAGTCTGAAACAGTTAATCACTATTATAAACTCCATATAGCCGGCGGTGTTACCGGCGGTTACATTCTTGACCTTTCAGGGAAGGGCTACGGAGGAGCACTTGCATTGGTTGCATGTTATGATCCTAACGGTAAGCTTCTTGCTGCGAAAATAGTCTCTGAGAATGAGACTCCGGGTGTCGGAAAAAAAGCGACTCTCAGCGGATATATGGATAAATTTATCGGAAAAGGAACTCAATTCCCGATTCCTACAGCAAAAAGAATGCTGACAGATGAGGAAGCAATCGCCGTTTCAGGTGCAACAATGACGTTTACCGGAGTATCAAAAGCTCTGGCAGCCGGTTCTGAATTGGTCAAATCACTCGGAGGAAAATAATGAGCGCTCATATTAAAGAACTTACAAAGGGAATTTTCAGGGAGAATCCGACATTTATAATAATGCTGGGTATGTGTCCCACTCTGGCGGTGACAACCCAAGTTATCAATGCACTCAGCATGGGCGCAGGTGTTCTCTTTGTGCTTTTTTTCAGTAACGTAATGATATCATTACTCAAAAATGTTATTCCGGATTGTGTAAGAATTCCGTGTTACGTGGTTATTATTGCATCGTTTGTCACAGTCGTTGAAATGATATTTCATGCTTTTGTTCCGTCTGTTTACAACGCACTGGGGGTTTACCTTCCGCTGATTGTCGTGAATTGCATAATTCTGGGCAGAGCAGAGGCTTTTGCTAATAAAAACTCGGTTCTTGATTCGGCACTTGATGCTATCGGAATGGGAACAGGTTTTACACTTGCTCTTACTCTTATAGCTCTGATAAGGGAAGCCTCCGGAAACGGAACTGTTACCTTACTCGGAATCGGTGACTGGAACGGTGTGATAAATATTCCGATTTTTTCAAAATGGCCTGTTAAAGTGATGTCTCTTGCTGCCGGGGCTCTTCTTCTTATGGGGTATCTGAAAGCATTTTTTATCTGGAAATCCTCTGTTTCCGTGAAAAAGGAGGTCAAGCCGTGAGTTATATTGCAATTCTTATAACCTACGTATTCATAACAAACTTCATCCTTGTCAAATTTATGGGACTTTGCCCGTTCATCGGGGTTTCAAAAAACAGTGAAAGTGCAATCGGTATGGGGCTTGCCGTCACATTTGTTGCCGGAACTGCATCCGTGGTCTGCTGGTGTGTTTATTACGGTCTGTTAGTTCCTCTGAAATTGGAATATCTCAAAACAATTGCGTTTATTCTTGTTATTGCTGCTCTGGTTCAGCTTGTTGAAATGGTAATCAGAAAAATCAGTCCTGCACTTTACAAAGCTCTTGGTATATATCTTCCGCTTATAACGACAAACTGTGCAGTTTTGGGAATTGCCATAATAAATGTAGAAAATCAGTACAATCTGCTTGAATCATTTACTGCAGGAGTTTCTGCAGGACTGGGATTTACTATGGCGATTATTCTGATGAGTAACATAAGAGAGCGTCTTGAACTGAAGCCTGTCAGAAAATATTTTCAAGGTGTGCCGATAGCATTTATTTCTGCAGGTATCATGGCTTTGTCTTTTATGGCATTTGATAATAGTCTGCTTACTAATTTGAACCTTGCTTGAGGAGGGAAATATGTCATCGGTTTTATTTGCTTTTGTTATTCTTGCAGGACTTGGTATTGTTCTTGGTATCGGACTTGCAATAGCAGACAAAAAACTCAAAATTGAAAAAGATGAAAAGCTTATAAAGCTTGAAAATATGATGCCCGGTGCAAACTGCGGAGGATGCGGCTTTGCAGGATGTCAGGCTTACGCTGAAGCTGTGTTTAAAGGAAATGCAAAGCCGGGTCTTTGTGCTCCCGGTGGGAAGACTCTTGCTGCAGGTATGTCGGAAGTAATGGGATTGCAGCAACAGGAGAATGGCGAAGAAAAAGCAGTTGAGTACAAGGCTTATGTATTCTGTAATGAATCGTGCGGTGCCAAAAAGAAAGATTTTGATTATAAGGGTCTATGTGATTGTAATGCCGCTTCAATGCTTTTTAAGGGAGATAACAGTTGTAAAGATGGTTGTCTCGGATTCGGTTCGTGTATTAAAGCCTGTCAGTTCGGTGCAGTTTCAAAAAATGACGACGGGATAATTGAAGTGGATAGGAATAAATGTACAGGATGCGGTCAGTGTACAAAGGTCTGTCCCAACGGTGTTATAAAATTGATTCCGTCAACACAAAAATTTGCTGTTAAATGTAATAGCCATGACAAGGGGATTGATGTCAGGAAAAATTGCAGTAAAGGATGCATCGGATGCAAAATTTGTGAGACAAAATTTCCGGAATACGGGTTTAAGGTTGATAATTTTCTGTCTGTCGCACCTTCGGAAACAAATTTGTCTGATAAAAATGCCGAGGAGATATTTCTTGAAGCATGTCCTCGAAAGATTATTGTGAGAATTTGAATTAAATGAAGTACATACTCGGTGCTTACAGCCAGCTTCCTTTCGGTTATCCTGACGAAGAATATGAACTTTTGCTTACAAGACAACTCAAACCTTTTCTTACTATGCTTTTCAGTCAGCCGGCATTAAAGGCAGTACTCCGTATAGGGAACAGTGAGATTGAATGGTTTGAGGCCGTTCATCCTGAAATAAATATGCTTATCGGTGATTTATGCAAAAAGGGGCAGTTGGAGTTGCTTACTTCCTGTTGTTATGATACGGCATTGAGTATGTTGCCTCCGCATGAGAGAACTAAACATATTGAAAAAACCACTGCGTTTCTGAGAAAAAAGTTCGGTAAAAAACCACGTGGACTGTGGTGTGTCTATCAGGATTTCAGTTCTTCAGTTATTCAGCAAATGGAAATCAGTACATTGGATTATGTTGTTATTTCACCGTATCTTCAGATAGGAAACTGTTCATTTGCTGCAAAACCGTTTGTAATGAGTGAGTTCGGAAAGAAAACTGTGATTTTTCCCATAGATGACAGATTCAGCAGGGAAGTTGCAGATTTCAGCAGAAACAAAGAAGACAAGGATGAATTTTTTTCATCAATTGAAAAGATTGCTAAAAGTACCTCAAATGCTATAAGTACCGTTATGATTAACATGGATCAGCTTTCATTCTGTTCTGATTCGGATAAAGTTTTCAAGGTTATTTGTGATACACTCGGAAGTAACTGTGTCCTTCCGAGTGAATATCTGAATGACAACAGAACGATAAAAAACGGTTATATGCCTTCAGGTATATACGGCAGGGACTATAGTTTCGGAAAAGCCGCA
>JAKSPF010000021.1 GCA_024405065.1 Sphaerochaetaceae bacterium
CATAAGTCCCACACTCACCAAAGTGGCACTCAGCCCTGAAAGTTGAGTTTTGTCAGGGAAAGCAAACGCCATCCATTTTGCACTCCACAGTCCCTGATATGAATGTTGAATGGAATTATAAAAAACCCAACTCAGTGTTATGAGAATCAAAACAGGATTTTTTATGACAGACCTTCCTGTAACGGAAATCTGCCTGAATATCTCGGTTGCACCCGCACTGTCACGCTTTGTGACCGTTTTTCCCGTAAGTAACAAACTCAAGGAAACGGCAAGCATTATAACCGACAGATACAGAAAAACATTTGTAATGCCGAACCGTTCAATGAGAATTTTTAAGGGAGCAGAAGCAACAGCCTGCCCAAATCCGCTGAATGTTACGGCAAGACCCGTGTAAAGTGCAAATTTCCTGCCTGTGAAGTGTTCTGTAAGATATTGGACAATAGATACAAACACAGGTCCTACCCCCACTCCCACAAGGCATCTGCCGGCCATCACCATTAGCGCATTTGAGGCAAACGCAAACAGGATTGAGCCGGCTGCGGCAATTACAAATCCCACCGCAACAACTCCGGAAGCGCCGTATTTACGAGACAGAGGAGCTGCAAAAAGCTGTTGAAAAGCATAGGGAAGGTAATACATCCCTGAAATCAGCCCCGAAAATGAAGAAGAAATCCCGAATCTGTTTTGAAATACGGGAATGACAATGTTTGCTGAAATTTTAAAAAAAGCCGAAATTGTATATGCGGTGAAAAAAAGTATCAGCACATGATTGGCTTTTGTTGTCCTTGTATCCATAACCGGGTTTTTAAGTCCGCCTGCAAAACCCTGAGGTTTTGAAAGTTGATCCTCCATTCGTTAAATCATCAACCTTGAATTTCATAGTCAGGTGATGCGATTTCCCCCCATTATACACAAATTCCAGTTTCTTTACCGAATTTCCCGAATAAAATTGCAAGGCGAGCCGGCGAGCTTAATTTTGCAACTGACTTTGCAACTGACTCCCGACGTAAATCTTTACCATGTTTCTGCCGTAGATTCTTGTGTCTTTAAGTGTTAAATTGCCGATTCTTTCTTCCCACAGGTCTGCTTCTGAAGAGGGTATGTGAATTACAAAACGCCCGCCTTCATTCACGGTTTTATTTTCCGACACAAGAAGAGCAAGCCTTGTTTTGTCGGGCATCGGAAAGGGAGGATCTGCATATACAACGTCATACTTCCGGTTACATTCAGGAATGAATTTAAGAACATCCGAACAGAAAAGTCTGATGTCACAATACGGTTTTGCAAACTCCGTGTTCTTTTCTATGGTTGCTTTTTTTGACCTGTCCATCTCCACAAGGTCTACAAGAACAGCTCCCCGACTTGCAGCTTCAAGTCCGACACAACCGCTTCCGGAAAAAAGGTCGCAGAAGGAAAGTCCGTCCAAAGGTCCGAGAACAGAAAACAGAGATTCCCTCATCCTGTCCATTGCCGGACGTATTTCCAGCTCTCCCCGGGGAATTACAACACGCCGTCCGCAGAATCTGCCGCCGGTTATTCTCATTGTGAGCGGTTTATTCGGTAAGGAATTTTGTATTGGCATCAAACAACACCGTTTTGATAAGTCTGAAGGTTCTTTCAAGGACAAGGTCCGTAGCCTGCGGAAACTTATCCTGCAGCTCATTTACCAGATCTTGAGCGGTTCTTACAATCATTGCAGTAGGGAGGGGCAACTGCGAGGTTGCCAGACGGTTTTCAAAGTTCTGACTGGTGAACATTCCGCAAGATGGAATCACGAGATAAAAACCGGACATCACTATTTTTTGCTGATTTACGGAAAAAAGCAAACCCACGCATACGGTGTTGTCCGGATCCTGCATAGGATTGCCGGCAGTCCTGAAAAACTGATACGGCGGCAGCTCGTAGGGTATCCTTATCTTTGTGACAAAAGAATTGCGTCTGAAAGCAAAATGTCCGTCCTGATCATACAGCTTTGCAACCGGTACCCACCTTCCGTACGTGGTTATTCCGAACAGTCCCTTCACAACAGTTCTGACCTCAGTTTGAGTGCCCGCTGCCGCAAGAAAGCACGGTACGGAAAACCTTATTTCATCAGTGCATAACGCACCGCCTACAGTGGCTCGGCTCTTTATCAGGGTATTGCCGATATCCGAAAAGGCCCTGTTCAGCTCTTCTGAAAAAGAAAGGGAACCCGATTCCTCCAAATCAAGAAATGTAACGTTGGCACCTACTTCAAGATATCTGTCCATGTGAATTGTTCTTGACAGTTCCGATATTTCACTTATGGAAATTATATCTGACTGGATCGGGTCATTGTAGTAATCCTGCCGGTTCATAAGGAATGTTCCGCCTGCAAAAATCTTTGCCTGCGGATTTTTAAGAATCAGGGACAGAAGTTCCTGAGAGGTTTTCGGTGAATGAACGGTAGGAGAATTATAAACGGTCATTTCTCTTCTTCCTGTACTTGTATGCAGCGTTGATTATTTTTTCCATAGATGAGATGTCCACGCACCTGCATTTGTTTATGGACAGCTCTTTTTCAATGAAATCCCTGTTGATCAACATTTTTATTTTTTCATTGCGGCTTTTAGCGGATGAAATACCGTAAAGTCCGTATTTCTCCATTCTCCTCAATATTGATTCTATAAGTAAGGTTTTTGCTGCAATACACTGGGAACACGGTCTGAAACCCGTTTCTTTGTACGCTTTTCTTATGTCTTCATACTGTAAAGAATCTCTGAAATTTCCGAACGTTATTATTTTTGCGCCGTCAAGAATGAAAGCAGGTACAAGACAACTTACAACCGGCTGCTCATTTACAAGAACAATGCAGTTACCGCAATTTGCACCTTTGCACTCGTAGTTTGAAGGAAAATCAAACACATATTCCTGCAGTATCAGGTTGAGAGGCTTTACAGAGCTTGCGTTTATCTGGTGATTGATGCCGTCAATGGTACAGTTTATGTTCATTCAATGCTCCTGTTTGTATTCACCGTGTCCAATATATCCTGTTGGGTAAGAGGAAGACTGTTGATGTGGAAATCAAGGGCCTGACTCAGTGCATCCGTAAATGCTGCAACAACAAGTCCTCTTACAAGCGGTGCGGCAAAACCGGAAGGAATTGCATTATCGGTATACGTGTCCAGATTTACATCAATTTTATCGCAGGTGAACGGACATACTTCCTTTATTGCCGTTTCTGCGGTGCGTTTGAGAATACTTTTCATCACTGAATTACGGTATTCTCTTCCGTGATGCACTCTGACGGTGACGTGATCAATTACAGGACAGAGCAACACAGGGTCTATGTGAAGGTCAACTGCAGCACTTCCTGCACACGTGCAGTTGAACAGTACGTGTTTGTTTTCAGATTTGATTCCCACCATTTCCTTTATCGGATACGGAACAGATGCCTCTCTGCTTGCAACTATCCGGACACAGGCCTTCTTAATCATATCTCCTATGAAGTTGTATCCTGCCGAATGGATGTAGGGTCCGTTGTCTTCCTGCGAACCGGAACCGATATTGAAAATAATGTTTTCACCGGGTATTCCCATGATGTTTGCCGACATTCCCTTCCAGAAATCAATTTCCGGTCTGTTGATGTTTACCGGAACGTTTATTTCCATGTGCTTTGCATCGGTCATTACAACAGACAGTCTTGTTGCGTCGGTGTAGGGACATTCATTTGAAAAACCGGAAATGCCGTGCCCGGAGGCAAGACCCGTTCCGCGTGAATAATTCATAAACGGATTCACGTCCCTCTTTCTCAATTTAGGCTGACAGTTCACCGAGTAGTTTCTGTCAAATTCACTGTAACGGCAACAATCGGATACCGTTTGTGAAAGTGCTGCGGTGTCTGCAACGGATTTTATTGCAAAACAAAGTGCGTCTTTTTCATGTATGTTCTGTTTTCTCCACTCGGAAGGAAGGATTCCGAAGTTCCGTATTGCTTCATTGTAACAATGTTCTCTTGCTGCAAGAGACATTGCATATCCTGAATCGGAGAAAAACAGAGCGGCAGGTTTACAGGAAACCGATGTACTTATTTCAACGTGTGCTGCCTTGAGACCGTAATTGGGAATAAGTCCAGTGAGTATGTTGTAACAGAATTCGTCAGAGAAAACGGGACTCGGCCCACGCTCAATATCTACTCTGACATCCTGTGCCAGAGGGTGAAACTTTGCGTCAAACGCAAATCTGAATCTGAAAACCATATCACCTTGCCAAGAAATTGACGGTACTGACAGAAAAATCTGACACTGTCTGAGGGAAGCCGCTGCCGCAGCGATTATTCCGTACACAGAAGGAAGATAAACAAGCTGGTCATAAGGTGCATGCCAGTCTTCGGTAAGCAGGGTGATGTTTCCTGTTTCCGTTCCCAGCGCAGAGGCCACGCTCTGTTTTACGTTTGACGGCCACTGGGTTGTAAGACGCAGGTATATTCTGTCATTTTCCGCATTTGCAATAATTTTCTGTTCTTCTTTCAAGGCCATACAGTGACGTTTTACGGTGAAGTCGGAAGTTATTGAGGTTGTTTCCGGATTATCAAAAAATGTTCCGCATTTACCGTAATTCCATACAAAAGGATGTAAATCCTCCGTATCGGACTCCTGAGGCTCAGGTTGGTGAGAATGAATCTGTATTTTTCCCATATACTCCGATACGGATTCCATATCAGTTCCGAATACTGCTGCAACAGGGATGCCGGATGCCGGTTTTCCCGGTTCGGCAAATACCGGAAAAGAAGTTTTCCCTATTTCCACGGAGTTCTTTTTCAGATCCGCAGAGGTGATTATCAGGATATCTTCGGACTGTTGCGGAAAATCGCAGGAATCAAATATTCCTGCATCATCCGGTGCAAAGATGATTTTGCCGACAAGATGTCTTACATTGAAATCCAGCTTTTCCCATGCTGTTGCCATACACAACCTCTTTAGACATTATATCACATTGCGGACAACTTGACAGGTATCAGAAAAGACCTACGGTAAAACCTATTGCACAGAACGCAAGAAACATTGTGAGCATGCTCAGAACGGATGATGCAACAACTATTATGTTGGCAAGTTCTTCGTTTCCTCCCATTGCAACGGCAGTGCTGTATGAGTTTATGGCAATGGGAGCCGAAGCAAGTACGCCGATTACGGAAAGACCGGAACCTCGTATTCCTATGAGTTCGGCAAACGGTATTGCAATAAGAGGAAACAGAATCATCTTTATGAAGAGGGTTACTCCGAGCTCACGTCTGTATTTCACTATGCCGTCAAATCTGAATGTTGCACCCAGTGCAAGAAGACCTATCGGTGTTGCACAGTCTCCCAGTTTTTTTATTACGCTGTCTTTTACTATCGGCGGAACCGGAGGGTTCGTGAAGTTGAGAAGAAGTCCGACAGTGCAGGAAATGATGAGCGGGTTTTTGATAAGTGCAATGAAAATGCCCGAGAGGGATTTTGATTTTCCCGTGTATCTTTCAAATGCATATACACTGAAAATGTTTTGCAGAATCACCACTATCGGAAGTGCTACGGCAATAACTCCCATGTTTTTTCCGTAGATGCTGGCAAGTACAGGCAGACTGAGGAGAGTGAAGTTTGCTTTAAATGAACCCTGAATCATTACGGGAATTACGGTTTTGTCTTTTGTTGTTTTTTTTGCGGCAAAATTTCCGGTGATGAAAATGAATGTTAAAAGACCCACAATGGAGAAAATCACCTTGGCGTCAAAGGCTCCGGATAATTCTGCAGTCCAGATGTTGATTAACGTTGAAAAGGGAAGGAGCAGTCGGAAAACAAGCAGGTTCATTCCGTGAGCCGTTTCCATTGTGATTATTTTCAGTCTGCCCAGCAGAAAACCTATTCCCATGTAACAGAACAAGGGGAAAAGTGCATTGGCTGTTATTTTTACTATTTCCATATGGCGAAAGGTACTCCATATTGCGGATTTTGTTAATATCGGGAGAAGTTTGCAATTGGCTCTTTTTTTTGAAAAATACATTGTTTTGACTTGACGTTTCAATCCGGAATATGTTACTAATAGTGTTACTGAAAAGTAGTATACACTATATTTTGTGTGTTTTTGAATTATGGCAGAATCTTTGGCGGTTTTTGACATACAGAAATTTCACAGAATGTTCATTGAACCGAAACAGAAGTTATATAAAAAGACGGGAGGAAAAGTAATGTATCAGGTACTGAAAAGAAACGGAGAACTTGTAGGGTTTGACGTAAAAAAAATTGAAAATGCAATTGTAAGGGCATTTGTGGCAACGGGAACAAACTATAATGAGGACATCATTCAGATGCTTGCTCTCAGAACCACGGCACATTTTTCCCCAAAAGTTCAGAATGACAGGATAAAAGTAGAGGATATTCAGGATTCCGTTGAGTCCACTCTTTCACAGGCAGGGTATGAGAACGTTGCAAAGGCGTACATTCTTTACAGAAAACAGCATGAAAACGTCAGACTTGCAGACAAGACTCTCGTGGACTACAAATCACTTGTGGATTCGTACCTCGGTGCAAGGGACTGGAGAGTGAAGGAAAACAGTACCGTAAATTATTCAATCGGCGGTCTTATTCTTTCAAACAGCGGGGCAATCACCGCAAACTACTGGCTTTCGGAAATATATGATAAAGAGATAGGTGAGGCACACCGCAATGCTGATTTTCATCTTCACGATCTTTCCATGCTCAGCGGTTACTGTGCGGGGTGGAGTCTGAAACAGCTCATAAGAGAAGGTCTCGGTGGAGTTCAGGGAAAAATATCCTCCGCTCCGGCAAAGCATCTTTCAACTCTCTGTAACCAGATGGTCAACTTCATAGGCATAATGCAGAACGAGTGGGCAGGTGCACAGGCTTTCAGTTCCTTTGATACCTACCTTGCGGCATTTGTGAAGGCCGATAATCTCAGCTACAAAGAAACAAAACAGTGCATTGAAAGTTTTATATTCGGAGTGAATACTCCTTCACGTTGGGGAACACAGGCTCCGTTCAGCAATATCACTTTGGACTGGGTACCGCCTGAGGATTTGAAGAATCTTCCCGCAATAGTGGGCGGAAAGGATATGGATTTTACCTACGGTGACTGTAAAAAAGAAATGGATATGGTCAACAAGGCTTTCCTTGAGATAATGATTGAAGGAGATGCTGACGGACGCGGTTTCCAGTATCCTATCCCCACATATTCATTGACAAAGGATTTTGACTGGTCTGAAACGGAGAACAACAGACTTCTGTTTGAAATGACATCAAAATACGGTACTCCCTATTTTTCCAACTATATCGGAAATACGGAAATGCAGCCCAGTGACGTGCGTTCAATGTGTTGCAGACTGCGCCTTGACCTGAGAGAACTGAGAAAAAAGAGCGGAGGCTTCTTCGGAAGCGGAGAAAGTACAGGTTCAATAGGGGTTGTCACTCTCAATATGCCGCGCCTTTCATTTCTGGCATCGGATGAAAATGATTTCTACAAACGTCTTGATGCCTTGATGGATATTGCCGCACGCTCACTCCACACAAAGAGAGATGTCATCACTGCATATCTTGAACACGGTCTTTATCCGTACACAAAACGCTATCTCGGTGATTTTCACAACCATTTTTCAACCATAGGGCTTGTAGGTATGAATGAATGCTGTCTGAACGCAAAGTGGATTTCAGCAGATTTAACGGATAAAAAAGCGCAGGAATTCAGTGCAAAGGTTCTTGACCACATGAGAAACAAACTTTCCGATTATCAGGAAAAGTACGGGGATCTGTTCAATCTTGAAGCAACACCCGCAGAGTCTACGGCATATCGCCTTGCAAAACATGACAAGGAAAAATATCCCGAAATTATCACTGCAGGAACAGAGGAATCACCTTATTACACAAATTCTTCCAACTTGCCGGTGAGTTTTACTGAAGATGTGTTCAAAGCAATGGATATTCAGGATCCTCTTCAGCTCAAATACACATCAGGAACCGTGTTTCACATCTTTCTCGGTGAAAAAGTCACAGACTGGAAAACTACGGCAAAACTTGTGAGAAAAGTGGCGGAAAACCACGAACTCCCTTATTTCACCGTTTCACCCACGTATTCCGTGTGTGCCGAGCACGGCTATCTCACAGGAGAACAGTGGGAATGTCCTCACTGCCACAAAAAGACAGAGGTCTATTCAAGAATTACCGGCTATTACCGTCCTGTCCAGAACTGGAATACAGGCAAAACCGAAGAGTTCAGGGAACGAAAAGTGTATGAGATAGACAAATCTTATGTGCCTGAAGAGAGGGCATCAAGGTTTGAAAAGATAAGAGCTGCGGAAAAATCGCAGTCAAATACAACCGCGGTAAGAGATGTTCTTCCCGTGCTGTTTACATCAAAGACCTGTCCCAACTGTCCGTCCGCAAAACAGAATCTTGACAACAGGGGAATCCGCTACCGTATTGTTGATGCTATGGAAAACGAAGAAATGGCAAAATCTTACGGAATCATGAGTGTTCCCACCTTTATTCCGAACCCTGAGGAAAAAACCTATGCGCTTCACGGGGTAAGTGAAATCATAGGATGGGCAAACCGGCACGGTTCTTCCGCAAAGTGAAATGACGTTCAGCGGTTTTCAGAAAACTGATCTGATCAATTATCCCTCAAATATTGCAGCCACTGTTTTTGTCAGGGGCTGCAATTTCCGTTGTCCGTACTGCCACAATCCTTCCCTTGTTCTTCCTGATGAATATTCGGAGGAAGTGCATTGCGAGCAGGAAATTTTTGATTATCTGGAGCAAAGGCGTTCTTTCATAGACGGTCTTGTAGTGACAGGGGGCGAGCCTACTCTGTATCCTGAACTTCCGGAATTTGTTCTCAAGGTAAAGGGTATGGGTTTTTCCGTAAAACTTGATACCAACGGTACAAATCCGCAGATGATTGATTTTCTTGTGAAAAGTTCACTGGTTGATTATGTTGCAATGGATATAAAGGCTCCGCTTGAAAAATATCACCTTTTCAGTGTTGCAGAAGCCGATTGTGCAGAGAAAGTAGTGAAGACAATGGAGATTCTCAGAAATTCACAGGTAGAGTACGAGTTCAGAACAACCTGTCCCGAAGATATACTGAGCAAAGAGGATTTTACTGAAATAGCAAAAATGCTGAAAAAAAACGAGCATTGGTTTCTTCAGGTTTTCAATCCACGCGTCACCCTTGATCCGTCATTTGCAAAAGTACGTTCTTACACGGAAGAAGAGCTGAAAGCCATTGCAAACAATCTGAAAAAGTATGCAGATGTTTCTCTGCGGTAGCCGTGCGTATACCGAAAAGCAAGTTCCTCTGTACTACAAAAAAACTGTATGATAAACTAAATTCTGTCTGTGAGGAAGGGAATATGAAAAGATATACAGTTGTTTTTCTTGCCGTGATTGTTTTGCTTTTTACAGCGGCTTGCAGTGATGATGCCCTGAAAAGGCAGGGAGAAAGACTCTCGGGACTTCAGAATAATGTTTGGGGAGTAAAGGACGAGCAAACCGTAGAAGAGGTGAGAAGAACCAGTTACAACATAGTAAGAGACGGAACGATATCAACGGAAAAGGAAGATGTTGAATCTTTGATTGATGCTCTCGGAAATGCTGCCAATTCAGAAAAAAAACTTGATGAGGTATCGGAGATACTTTCAAAAAAGGCACCGGAAGGGATTTCTCTGTCGTTGTGGGAAATTGTCGGAAGAAAAGGAACTTCCGATAGCAATACGGTTTGGGGTCGTCTTGATGAAGCATGGAGAAGAGCGGAAAATAACCTGCGACTGCGGGAAAAAATAGATGAATTTCTTTGTTTTGACAGAGACAATCCCACTATGGGTGATTGTGCCGCAGTAGCCGTGCTGCTGAATCTTGCCAAACATGTACAGGAGGTTGTACAAAACATCATAGCTGATGACGGAGAACTTAAAGTGTCGGATATCATGACCGACCCTGTATTTTTTGATTCATACGCTGCACTTAAGGTTATTGATCCTAAGAAGTATGACTGTTCTTCACTTCTTTCAGATTTTTTGAACAAATAAAAGTAAGTCCGGAGACAGAAACCGTATGAAAAAAACGTGTCTGTTTATTATTGTCCTTCTGTGTTCGGTATTTGTAATCTGTGCAGAGTCTTTTAACCCTGACAGTGCTTCTGACTGGAATATTCTTGCAGAGAAAATTTCATTTGCACCTTATTCTCCCACAATTCATGACAGAACAACAGGACTCACATACACAATGTGGGGTAACCCGGCAGGGCTTGCAGACGGGAAACTGAAAATTCAGACACCGTCAATATCTTTCAGCGATTTCAACTATGCCGCACTTCTGAAAAAAGCCGGTTCAGATGTGTCTGCAGTGTTGCGCGGTGATGCAAACAACGCAAATTACGTGAATATACTGCGTGTTTTGCTTGAAAATCTCGGAATGGGTTACAATTCGTTAGGCACTGTGGATGTGGGACTTGACGCACAGATTTTCAACTTTGCCGTAGGTGTTGATGCAAAGTTCAGTGCAAGTACTTACGGTGTATCGGCGGGTCTTTCAAATGTGCAGCTTTCACCTCAACTGGACTGGGCTGTTTCAGTCGGCTACGGCAGAAGAATTTTTGAGAACGATGTCCTGTCTCTGGATTTGGGGGCAATGGTGAGGTTTGCGTACAGGGGAATTTTTCATCCGCTCAGCGGACAGTATGTTTTTGATCACCGTGATGATTTCAAACTTCCGCAGATTGTAATATCCGGTTTTACCGTTCCCATAGATGCCGGTGTGTCAGTCGGTTTTCTGGAAAATACCCTGAAAGCGGAACTCACGGTAAACAACATAAACGGTGCCTATCACATGAACAAGTACGATTCTATCAGTGATGCGCTGAAAATGCGTGATTATGATTCACGATTCAGAGACAGAAACGGACGCATAAAAGTTTCAACTCCGTGTTTGCTCAATACGGGGGTAGTGTGGACTCCCCGTGTTAAGGTTGTTTCTCCCATGGTGGCACTTGACCTCTATGACATAATAGGAATGTTCAAAGACAAGGAGCTTTTTGTTCAGCATCTGGGAATTCTGGGGGCGGTGAGCGTGGCTTCTATTCTTGATTTGAGAGTGGGAATAGACAGAGGTTATCTGCAACTCGGTGCCGGAATCGGATACAACACCAACAAGATAGAAATTTCTTACGGTTTCAATGAATTCGGCAAAAGACTTGCCGATAAACCGGTTGACCGCCTGACCATCCGTTGCCGTTTCGGATGGTACACAAAGTAGGGGCTCCTCTTGTAATTTTTTTTCCATATAAACATAATTGCCGCGTTATGTTTTATCTGCTTGAATATTTTCTGCAGACAGTTACAGCCTCTTTTGACCCTTACACTCAACTGATTTTCAGAAATCTCGGGTATTCACAGTCAAAGGTTGGAGTGATTATTGCCGCCGGACAGCTTGCATCAATTTGTTTTCCTATGATTGCGGGGCTTCTGATGGACAGAACGGGGAAGGCAAGGATTGTTCTTGTTGTAACTTCTCTTGCAAGCGGTGTTCTCATAATGCCTGCAACAATGTCAGGAGTATTTCCCTTTGTTATTTTCATGTTCTTTCTGTCAAGAGGTTTTGTTTCCGTAATAAATCCGGCAGTTGACGGGTATCTTACAAAATGTCTGAAAGGAGACGCCCAGAAGTACGGGCTTGCAAGAGCCGCCGGAACCGGAGGATATGTGGTATTTCTTGTGGCTGCTTCCGTTATAGGTTTTCCTGAAGTTACCGACAACAGGCAGATTCTGATATGCTACATAATTTCTCTTGTTGCCTTTGTCGTTTGCGTTGCTTTTTGTCCGGAAATGCCGCAAACGGAAA
>JAKSPF010000022.1 GCA_024405065.1 Sphaerochaetaceae bacterium
AAAGGAGGCATATAGATGTCAAAAGATGTTCTGGACAAAATTCTTGACAGTAAAATCATCGCTATTGTAAGGAGCATTCACAGTTCCGTAATTGTAAGTCTTGCAGATGCCATGCTCAAAGGAGGTGTATGCTGCATAGAAGTGACATTTGACCAGTCAAGCAAGGAAAATGCAGAAGATACACTTGTGAGTATCGCAAAAATACGTGAAACGTTCGGTGACAAAGTATGCGTAGGAGCCGGAACCGTGATGAACGTTGAACAGGTGAAGTCGGCATCTGCTGCAGGTGCTCAGTACATAATTTCACCCAATGTGAATGAAGATGTAATCAGGGAAACAAAAAAACTCGGTAAAATTTCAATTCCGGGCGCAATGACTCCCACTGAAGCAGTACAGGCATATTCATACGGTGCGGATATTGTGAAGATGTTCCCCGCAGGAGTTCTCGGACCTGCCTACATCAAGGCAATCAAGGCTCCTCTCAAGCATATTCCGGTAATTGCAGTGGGGGGAGTGAATGTTGAAAACTGTGCAGAATTCATAAAAGCCGGTGCTGTAGGTGTAGGTGTCGGAGGAAACCTTGTCAGTGCAAAACTTGTTGACGAAGGCAAATTTGATGAAATTACTGCAGTTGCAAAAGCTTATGTACAGGCTTTGAAAAGTTGAGGTTTGCAATGTCGCTGAAATGTCTTATCACTTCCCGCTCGTTCGGAAACATAAATGATGAACCTTATGCAGTACTGAGAAACGCCGGCTATGAATACCTGAAAATCGGCGCAGATTTCAGTCAGGAAGAATTTGAAAAAATCGTTCCCGATTATGATGCTGCAATCATAGGTGTGCACCCCTTCCCTTCCGATGTTCTTGCAAAATGTCATAAGCTCAGAATCATAGCAAAAAACGGTGTCGGTCTTGACAACATTCCTCTTGAGCAGTGTAAAAAACAGGGTATTGCCGTAACAAACACGCCCGGTACGAACTCAAATGCCGTTGCGGATCTTACGTTTGCCCTCATGCTCAACGTTGCACGCAATGTAAAGCTTACAAATATGAACATTGCAAAAGGTAACGTAAAACCGGTCATGGGAAATGATGTCTGTTTCAAGACTTTGGGACTTTTGGGATTCGGTGCAATTGCAAAATGCGTGGCACGAAGAGCCTCCGGCTTCGGTATGAAGATTCTTGCGTACGATCCTTTTATAAAAGAACTTCCGGAAGAATTCAGAACATACGTGAAACTCTGCTCTTTCAGTGAAGTTACGGAAAACTGTGATTATCTTTCCGTTCACATGCCTCTTACCGATGAAACAAAAAACATGATTTCAGCAACTCAACTTGCAAAAATGAAGAAAGGCACCGTTATAATCAATACTGCACGCGGCGGAATTGTAAATGAGAAAGACCTCTATGATGCAATCATATCAGGTCACATCTACGGAGCAGGAATAGACTGTGTGGAAAATGAACCGCCGAGTGCGGATAATCCGCTTTACAGTCTTGATACGGTTATAATTACCCCGCATATCGGTATGTATTCAAAAGAAGCAATAAATGCCGTAGGTCTTATGTGCGCAAAGAACTGTGCGGCAATTGTAACCGGTGAAGAACTTGTAAATCAGGTCTGTTGATTGGACAAACAGAAAGGGAGAGACTGTTTTATGAAAAAAATCGCATTGTTTTTTATTGTTCTGTTCACGGCATTTACCGTATATGCACAGGACTGGAGCGGAACATACTACTGGAAAAATCCGAGTGCAGATACCAACAACGGCAGAAATGCACAATTTCTGTTCAGAGTTGAGAAAGTACAGGACAACACCGGTACATGGTACAAGGTTTATGATCTGTCATACGGAAGTGAGTTACTGATATTCCCTATAGACAATCCTTCGGACAAAGGAAAGTATATGTGGCACAGCTACAAGGAAACCACACCGCAAACCGAAGCCTTCCGTAAGTGTTTTACAAGACTTGCAGTGAAAGATCTCAAACTGAACAAGTGGCGTGTGTCGGAAATGACACATGACAGTGAATCCGGATACTGCAGACTTGAAGTGAATGTCTTCATCTTTGTTGTAGGTCTGGGTAATCAGTTCAACTTCAGAATTGATCCGGTAACAGGCAAAAGACAGATGGTATACACAATTACACCGGACAAAGCCGCCCAAAACGGAATGTACCGCAATACATCACCGGGTTCGGAGGGTGACTTTGTCTATGTAATGACAGAGGTATAAAGCTCAGATCAGACTGTGAAACCCACAGAAGTGTCAACAGTTTCAGGCAGACCGGTTCGCTTTATCTTTCTTGTTGATGTCTTGGGATATTCACAGTCTGCAAGCATTACAAAATTCACTTTTTTGTATGCAGGCAATGTGGCGTTGACCATTCTTACGTCTTCACTCACGCGCTTTGTATCTTTTCTGATTCCCTCATCGGCAATGTAAATTCCCGCAACAATTGTCTCCTGTGAAATCTTCCCCTGTTTGAATGTTGAAGGAAACACAACTATGTCCGTGGCGTAAGTAAGCCGTATTGCAAGAAGTTCCTCAATTTCTTCAGGTGCAACATTCTTACCGTTGGACAACACAATTGTGTTTTTTATCCTGCCGGAGAAAACTATACGACCTTTTTCATCAAGGTAACCGTTGTCTCCGGTATGGAAAAAGCCGTCGGAATCCATTACCTTGCGGGTATTTTCCTCGTCCTTGTAATATCCGGAAAACACACTCTTTCCACGTACGCAAATCTCACCCACCCCGTCTTCATCGGGATTGTATATCTTCACTTCAGACTGAGGACACGGGCGACCCACAGACCTGTAATCGTGAAGTGTCTCCGAATTTAAAGACACAAGCGGACCGCACTCCGTGATTCCGTATCCGTTACAGAGAAGCACACCCAAATCATTAAAACCCTTCACAACATCGGGATTAAGACCGGAACCGCCGCAGATTATCTGATTGAGATTACCGCCGAACGGTTCAAAAACTTCTTTGAAAATCTCATGTGACTTGTCTATGCCGAATAAACGGAAAAGCCTGTTTATCTTTATACCCATCCTCAATTTGTCAGCCTTACCCTGTTTTTCGGCGGCATCCCATATTCCCTTGTAAAATGCGTTTGCGACCATGGGAACAACTGTGATAAGGTGAGGTTTGTATACTTTCATATCAGCCATTATATTTCTCAGACTGTGACAGACATATGTAAGTTCACCGCTTCCGATTCTTGCAATAACATGGGTGTTTATCTCCGTGGAATGATGCATGGGAAGAACGCTCATTGAAATATTGTTGTAAAACTTTGTCCTTATGGTATCAAGACAATTCTGCATATTCACCGTCAGGTTGGTATTTGTAAGCACAACACCTTTGTTTGCTCCGGTTGTACCTGAGGTAAATATTATCTTTGCCGGAGCATTCATATCCATCTCTTTGTTGCGATAACAGTTTGCATCCTGAGGAACCTCTTTTCCCTTTGCCACAATTTCATCCCAGAAAAGATAACCGTCAACCTTCTTATCCATCAGTATGACTGTTTTCAGCAGCGGGCAATGTGGCTTTACCGCCTCAACCTTTTTCAACAGTGCCTTTGTGCACATCACAACATCAGCATCGCAACGGTTAAGAAGCGTAGCAGTAAGATCCTCAGAAGCGTCCTTATCAAGAGGAATAACAACACCCACCCCGCTTGAAATACAGGTATCGGCAAGCACATAACGACACGAATTTTCCGATATTACAGCAATGTGACTTCCCTTGAATCCGTAGGCAATCAGACCGTCACCGAGGTTTTGAATTTCCCAGAAAACCTGTTTGCCGTCCCAGTGAACAAGGTTCTTCCTTTCCTCATCCAGTTCTCCTAAAATCAGTTTGTCCGGGTAATATTTCAAAAGCCTTTCAAGACAGTTCTTTATGCTTGTATGCGGTCCGTCTTTCAAAAAAGTGTTTTTTATATTTTCCGATGCAGTATTGAATTTTGCTCTCATCGCAATACCTCCGTATTTAATCGTGGAGATTATACAAAAACACTGCATAACATTTCAACAACTCGCAGCACGCAAGCAATCAGGGCGAACCAACTCTGCACCCGCAAGACCGCCTTCAAATATATCGGCTGAGAACAAGGAATGATGCAGAGACAGTATTGCCGATACGGCTCTGCAGAAATGACGCAGTCAACTGCTTTTTCGGAACATCGCCTTCAAGTATATCGGCTGAGAACAAGGAATGATGCAGAGACAGTATTACTGATACGGCTCTGCAGAAATGACGCAGTCAATCAGCCGATAGACGCAGAAGGCCCGTTGTAGCGGAGAGCAAGCATCGTAATATCATCAAACTGTGCCGCATCCCCGACAAATTTATCTATATCCCTTGTCACGTATTCGCACAAGTCGCGCATGAAAACAAACGGATGTGAATTGACGGCTTTGAGAAGCCGTTCTTCACCGTAAAATTCTCCGTTTGCATTTGTTGCTTCGGGTATGCCGTCGGTGTAGAGGAAGATTTCATCACCGGGTTCAAGGTGAAATTCCTGTTTTTTGTACTTTATTCCGGGCATACCGGCAAGAACAAAGCCGCATTTCTGCTCGGCAAATTCAAAACGACCGGATTTTCTGCGGATAAGAGGCTTTTCATGACCCGCATTGGCAAAGCAGACGTTGCCGGTATCAAGGTCAAGTACACCCTGCCATGCAGTGATGAACATCTCGGCATCATTACCCTCACAAAGATTATCGTTTCCGGCGGTAAAAACATCCTGAACCTCAAGCCCGCTTTCAGACAAGCCTTTAAGCTCTGTTTTTCCGCGCATCATGAACAAAGCGGCGGGAATACCCTTACCGGACACATCGGCCATAAGAAAATAAAGCCTGTTTTCTATCCTATAGAAATCATAGAAATCACCGCCGACCTCTTTAGCTGTGTCCATTGATGCAAAAATTTCATAATTCTCATTATTGGGAAATTCACGGGGAAGAACGGAAAACTGTATTGCCTTTGCAAAACCGAGTTCCGCATCTATACGCGCACTTGCCTCTGCTATGTAACCCTTCAACTTTTCAACTGTGGCATTTATATCGTTGGACAGAGCAGCAAACTCTTCATTGGTCATTACCTTGACTTGAGTATCAAGTTTTCCGTCGGTGATTTCCGCAAGCTTTCCGTTTATTACACGGATTTTACTGACAACAACAATTTTTAAGAGAATGTAGACAAGAAGGAACAGTGCTCCGTACACAAGAACCTGAAGATAAATATAAACATTGACACCGATATTTCTCATTTTCAGTGCTTCTTTCTTGGGATAAACGGAAACAATGATATAATTCTCCTGTGTTGTAAACATATAGTACATCTCACCGGTACCGTAATCACAGGTATAGACCTTCATTTCTTCCTCGTCATCCACTTTATCAAAAAGAATCTCCGGTGGCATCTTAACAGAAGAACTGACCAATCTTCCGTCTGAATCAAAAACTATTACTCCTCCGGTTTCACCTACACGTCTGTGTTCCAAGAGAAGAAGAATCACCTTGTTGAATTCACGCTGATGCTCTTCAGTGCCATAACCGACCTGAATACACCCTGTGTCATAGGCAATACCCACGTATTTTCTCATCACATTTGAGTCAACGGATATGGCTCCGTACTTTTGTACGTAGTAGGGTTCTTTTTTCATCGTGAACATGAATTCCGATGACTGCCTGCCGGTAAACATATTGTACCCGAGATATCCGTCATAAGTACTCTCTGTGATTATTCCGTTACCGTCAATTATATTGATTTCCTCAACTTCATGCTTTTCGGCAATATCCGAAAGAGGAATACCTGCACTTACATCCTCTTTTATCAGCTGTGCAGCTGTTATGAGCAGGTAATCTCTGACATTGTTTACCTCCTTCTCAACGTCGGAAATTGTTTGTGAAAGGAAATTGTAGGTTTGTGAATCGGCAAGGCTTTTCTGTGCTCTCAGCATAAAAACGGTTGTAATCGTAAAAGCACTTAACATGCAGATAACAAGATGACTCTGTATTATATCGGAAATACGTCTGTTTTTCCTCGGGGTAAAAACAGAATACGAATTTTCATCAATGATGGAAACAAGAATTGCACCAGCCATAACCGAAATACCGTTTGCAAAAACCATAGGAGTCGTAGCCGTTGTAATAAGATCCATTGCTCTCTCTATTTCATCCATGTTGGTCACAAAAGCAAGAGTAAGATGAATGAACTCCATTACAACACCTACCAGTCCGGAAACAAGCCATGAGGGTCTTTTGTTTTCAAACAGGTATACACGGATAATCGCCCCGAAAAACCCTGCAATTATAGTTGCAAGTGAACAGGCGACTCTGAGAAAATAACCCACACCCCAGAGAGAAGCTATCCACCTTTCTATTCCGCCGATAAGTCCGGCAAGGATTCCCGCCCACGGTCCGAAAAAAAGACCCGCACTCAGAACCGAAGCATCTCTGCAGTTGATTATCGCCCCGTTCATCGGAATTCCCCACTCCGTCCCCATTATTGCAAGACCGCCGAACACCACACCTATTATAGTCTGCCTGAGTTTGTATGAAAGTGCAGAAAAAGACTTTGTTTTATTCAAAAGTGAAAATATTGCCGACACCGCTACCGGCATCATTGTCGTAAGTATCAGTTTTATTGTGGCAATGTTCATTTACTTTCCTCCGACACACTGTTCAAACCGCAGAATACATTTGAAAGTTGTTCTTCGCCACTTAATCTACCACAAAATGTTATCTCTGTCACATCCCCTGTCTTTTGTGCTATGATTTTGTCATGAGCGCTTTTGCAGAACTTACTGTTTATATCATAACAATGGCATTCACTCCGGGACCGAATGTGATTTTGTGTATGGTGAATGCCGCTCAGAAAGGCTTCCCGAAATGCCTTGAGCTTAACATCGGCATGTTTTTCGGAGGGCTTCTGGTACATTCGGCAGTCTACTTCATGATTTCATTTCTGGTACAGTGGCTTCCCGCTTTGCGCCTGTACCTTCAGATTTTGGGTATAATCTATATTCTCTACCTTGCATGGTGTATGTTCAGGAAAGGTGAAATAAAAGTCTCCGAACAGAGCGGGGATTTCAAAACAGGCTTTATGTTCCAATTCATGAACGTGAAAGTGATGATGCTGGGTGTCACCGTGAATTCCGTTTATATTCTCCCGCTCGGACTCTCCCTTGCAAAAGGTTATCTGCTGATACCGTACCTGTGTGTTATCTGCCTTGTATCAACATTCACATGGGCAGTTGCGGGTGCAGCACTGTCAAAGCTTTATTCAAAACACCGCACGGTATTCAACGTGATTTTCGGACTCAGTCTGCTGGCACTTGCAATCAGAAACATAATTGCACTTCTTTCCGGTTCAGTGTAAAAACGGTTCAGTGTAAAAACTTGTGGAATGAGGTAGCCGGAAGGCTGCCTTAATTGCATCTAAAACTCAAAATCTTACAAAAAGAGGAATACAAAAATAAGCCCCTTTCTGCGTAATTTCATATACACAAAAAGGGGTATTTCCCGAGAACTATGGGGCTCGAACCCATGGCCTCCACCGTGACAGGGTGGCGTGATAACCAGCTTCACCAAGTTCCCAACTGCAAATATGCAACTGTGAAATTACAATATCTGCCATTTTTTGTCAAGCAGTAGGCAGTTACATTACAATCAATGACATCACATTTATTCAAATCGGGATGATTTTGTGTTACAATGCAGAGTCAACTGCAAAATTAAGCGTTGTGAAGGAAGTAAAGGAAACAAAAATGGATAACAGGAGTAAAATTCAGGAAATTCTCAAAAGACGGGGACTTGATGTCAGTGCAGTCACAGATTTTGAAGATGAAGAAGTAAAAGAACCGTCCCCACGCTTTACCAAACTGATCAACACGTATTATGCAATGAAAAATACGGTTGATATGGAATATCCTTATTGGTACAACCGTGTCTGGTGGGAAAATGAAGGAGATATTCCTGAGATCCGCCGTGCAAAAGCTGAAGCTGCGGCCCTTTCTCACATGACTCCGACAATACTTCCGGGGGAGTTGCTTTTCGGCAACAAAACACGGAATTTTCGCGGCGCATTTTGCTTTCCATGGGTTGATGCTTCATTTTTCAACGCAGCGGCAGAAGCCATGATGGCAGGAGTTGATGCTCCCCCTGAGAGTGCTGCAGACGCAGTTTCCGTTGTCGGCTCCGGTGGCGGTAATGTAACGGAAGATTACGGAAACATCGTTTCCATTGCAAAAAAATTCGGCATTCGCCGTGAAGAAATTCCATGCCTTGTAAAAGTTGCAAAATACTGGGATAACGGTTCGGTTGAACGTGTTTCCGCACGTCTTTCCCAAGCTCGTCCGGACTATCAGAAGTGGAAAAATTACCGTGATTCTGTTTTGGTCATGTTTGATTCATGGGCAATCCCGCAGGGACGAGAAGTTATCAACTACTATCTGCCTCTTGAATACGGTTTTGATAAAATCATTGAAATGTGCGATGAAAAAATTGCCCAGACACTCGGTGAAGCCGGTGATGACGGCGTTCTCGGCATGAATCGCGGTTATTACTACATAGCCTGCAAGATTATGGCACAGGGTATTTCAAAGTGGATTGAAAACTACGCAAAACGTGCAGAGTTTTTGGCTGCCCGTGAAACAGACGGGAAACAGAAGAAAGAGTATCTTGATATTGCAGAAGTAGCCCATCACATTGCACACAAGCAGCCTTCTACATTCCGTCAGGCTCTTAACCTCACATTGATGTGTCACTACGGGGTTGTTAATGAAGATCCGCACTCCGGTCAGTCAATAGGTCGTTTGGGACAAATCCTGCAACCCTTTTACGAAAAGGACATTGCAGACGGCATAACTACAGATGAGGAAGTCATTGAGTTGCTGGAGCTGTACCGCATCAAGATAACCGCCATAGAATGTTTTGCTTCATCCGGTGTTACAGGCGGAGTTCTGTCCGGCAACACATTCAACAACCTGTCAATAGGAGGTCTTAACTATGACGGTCTGAGTGCCGTTACCCCTTTGGAGTACCTCATTGTAGAAGCAGGAATGAGGGGAAAGACTACTCAACCTACTCTGTCATTGCTTTACGATGAAAAAACACCCGAAGACTTTCTCCTCAAAGTTGCAAGTTGCATAAAACTCGGTCTCGGGTATCCGGCTATTATGAACAATCAGGGCGGAATGAATTTTATGCTCCGCCAATACCAGCCTGAAGGTATGAATATATATGACGCCCGTGCATGGGCTCCCGGCGGATGTCTGGAAACATCTCCCGGATGCTTTCAGCCGCTGCACTACAACGGAAAAGTCACGATGATTCCGGGCGGTGCAGGTCCTACCGCAGGAACCGGCATACACTTCACGGGAATGCCCAAACTGCTTGAGCTTGTTCTCTCAAACGGTTATGACAGGCGAACCGGTATTCAGGTCTTTGAACCGCACAACAGAAGCCTTGACACCTATGAAGAACTGCTGGATGTTTACTACAACGTATACCTGCAGGAATTACTTGAAGTATCAAATCGCATCAACAATCTGCAAATGGATACTCACAGAAAACTCTGTCCTACAGTCTGGGCATCCTTACTTAAAGCAGATTGTTTTAAAGTCGGTCAGAACCAGAGCCATCTGGGCGCACGTTACAACGGTACAATCAACTTTGAGTCATGCGGTACTGTAAATTTAATCAATTCACTCGCCTCACTCAAAAAGAACGTCTATGACGGAAAAAAATACACTCTTGAAGAGCTAAAAGATGCCATCTTCAACAATTTCGGTTTCAAAACCGCTTTTGAAACAGGAGTATATTCCCCGGATCGCCGTGAAGCCACAGAAAAAGCCACAAAGTATGGAAGAATTTTTGCCGACTGTATCAATGCTCCCAAGTACGGCAATGCAGACCCTTATGTTGACAGTATTCTGCGCGATTACGAAGAAAGAATGTTGCCTAAAATGCTCAATCTCCGTTCCTACATGGGCAAACAGTACTATATGTGTCAGATTTCGGTCTCAACTCACGGTCCGCAGGGAGCAATCACACTGGCAACTGCAGACGGTCGTCTCTGCGGAACAACCTATGCAGACGCATCAATGTCTCCGGCACCTACAACCGACAAAAACGGACTTTATGCTCTGTTTACATCCGCAACATGCTATGACCACGCAATGTGTCAGAACAGCCAGATGAATGTAAAAATTCACCCGTCGGCAATCAAAGGCACACAGGGTACCCGCAAGCTGTTGGACGTTTACCGTGCCTATATGCGCAAGGGCGGATTTCATATCCAGTTCAATGTGACTTCTTCCGAAGTTCTGAAGAAGGCTCAGGAAAATCCGGATGATTACCGTGATTTGATGGTTCGTGTTGCAGGTTTTACACAGTATTGGTGTGAGATAGGCAAACCCATTCAGGATGAAGTCATCTTCCGTACTGAATACGATTCGTAAATGAGATTGGGGGTCAATATATGAAACATTTTGAGTGTGCTAATTTTCTGCATCTTGACTGTGAAAAAGGGATGTGTTCAAAGTCCAAAATGATAGTTCCTATGGACGGGGCAGGATCCGATGCCTGTCCCATGTTTGAAGAAGGTTTTATGTGCCGGTTCTGCAAGCACTTTTCTCCTGAAGACAAATATGAAACAGGTATTTGCAACGGATTTGAGAAAAAGGACTGGGTATATGCACAATGCGGAGCTTTCTCCTGCGAGAAATTTGAAAGAAAATGATTTTCAGATGCAGAAGATGCAGAGGGAAAACGTCGGCATTATTTTTGATATCCAGAGCTATTCGGTTCATGATGGTCCCGGATGTCGTACAAATGTCTTTTTTTCAGGCTGTCCGTTGCGTTGCAGATGGTGTGCGAACCCGGAAAGTTGGCAGGTAAAAAAGCATTTGATGTTTGCAGAGCGCAGTTGTAAGTGGGAACAGGGGTGTACTGCCTGCCGTAATTCCTGTCCGAACAACTCAATCAGCTTTGACAAAAACGGTAAGCCTCATATTGATCGGAATATCTGTAACAGTTGTGAAACCGTAGAATGTGAATCCTTCTGTGCATCTCATGCACTTAAGCAGTGCGTCCGGTTTATGACCGTTGATGATGTGATGGACATACTGATGAGAGATTTCCCCAACTGGGGATCTGATGGTGGTGTCACATTCTCCGGAGGTGAGCCTCTGTTTCATCATCATTTCCTTGATTCTCTTCTTAAAAGATGCCGGAAAGCACAGATGCACACAGCCATTGAGTCCAGCGGATTTGCTTCTCCGGAAGTATTTGAAAAAATATTCCGTAATCTGAACTTTGCATTTATTGATGTGAAGAATATGGATAATGAAATGCATAAACAGGGAACCGGAGTAAGCAATGAGCCGATTCTCCGCAATATTGAAACTCTTGCACATGCGGATTGGTGGCATGGAAGATTGGTTCTGCGACAGCCGACAATTCACGGCTATAATGACAGTCTTGAGAATGCCGAACATCTGATTGAGTTCATGAATAAAAACGGTCTTTATGAAATAAATTTGCTTCGCTTTCACCGGTTGGGTCAGACAAAATGGGAACAACTCGGCAGGAAATACGATTATGATGATCATGGCGATATGCCGGAAGACCGCATGCTTGAACTTCAGCAGTTATATCTTGAAAACGACATTGCCTGTTACATAGGCGAAAATACTCCGTTCTGAAAAAAATTTCAAATTTTTTTTCAGAAATACTCCGATTTACAAAATAA
>JAKSPF010000023.1 GCA_024405065.1 Sphaerochaetaceae bacterium
GAATCCCGCGTATCACGGTAACATAAGCTTCACAAAGATGCGCAAGCGGAACAAGCACCCTGTTCTCCTCCGCAAAATACCTTATCACCGCAATGACAGTGCCTATCACAATACCTATGAGACAGGCACCGAGCGATATAATGATTGTGTTTCTGAAACCTTCAAGAATCAGGTGATAATATCCTGTTTCAATGAATGTTTCGTGCAGTTTTGCAAACCACATTCCCATAAATACGACGATTCCTTATTTCACGGGTGAAGTGTACGGGGCATCGTACTTTTCAAATATCTTTGCAACGGTTCCGTCCGAAACCAACTTCACCAGTACCGAATTCACCTGTGCTACAAGGGTATCATTTCCTTTCTTGAATGCAAATGCATAAGGTTCTGAGGTCATTGCCTCGTCTAAAATGACAAGCTTCACCCCTGCAGACGCGTTGTAAACCTTCACCATGTCCGCTGCGGTAAGATCATCAATAACCCACGCATCAACCTTTCCAAATACTACTGCCGCTTCTGCATCAGAATTTGCGGCGTAAGAACTCACATCATAGCCGTTTGCCATACAGAAAGACTCCGCCGTTGTGCCGGACTGAACAGAAACCTTTTTACCGTCAAGGTCTGCCTTGCTCTTTATTTTGCTTTTCTCCGGAACAACTATCGCCTGCGCCGCAAGGCAATAAGGCTCGGTGAAAAGTACGTTTTTCTTTCTCTGTTCAGTGATTGAAATACCGGAAACGCCTACATCATACTTCCCCGCCTGTACACCCGGAAGAACAGAATCAAAATCCATCTGCTCAATCTTCAGTTCCTTTCCGAGTTCTTTGCAGATTAAATCAAGAATGTCAATTTCTATCCCCTCCGGTTTTCCGTTGTTAAGGCTTTCAAACGGAGGAAAATCCGGACTGGTTGCGATTGTAAGCGTGTTGTCGGCGTTTTTTCCGTTTTCGGACGAACCGAGACAGAACACCGGACACACAACAAGAAGTACAACAGTCAAAATCAAAAACAGCTTCTTCATATCAGAGCAACCCCCTTTCCCTGTAAGCCTGAACTTTGGTGGGAAGACCCCACAAATTGATGAATCCCTCAGATTGACTCTGATCATAATCACTCTCGCCGAAAGTCACAAGATTTTCGGAATAAAGTGAATAAGGTGATTTTGTACCGGCGGGAATGATGTTTCCCTTATAAAGCTTCAGCTTCACGGAACCCGTCACATACCTGTTTGATTCGTTTGCAAATGCGGTGAGGGCTTCCTGAAGCGGAGTATACCACTTTCCGTTGTAAAGCAAATCAGCATAGTCTACGGCAAGTTTCTGCTTGACGTGAAGAGTCTCTTTGTCAACAGTGAGCATTTCAAGCTGATTGTGAGCAAAGTAAAGAATTGTACCGCCCGGAGTTTCATAAACACCCCTGTCCTTCATACCTACAAGACGGTTTTCAACGATATCTATTATTCCTATTCCGTTATCTCCGCCCTTTTTGTTGAGATAAGCAATTATTTCCGATACTTTCATCTTCTTACCGTCAACAGCAACCGGTTTGCCTGCCTCAAAGTCTACGGTAACATAGGTGGGATTATCGGGGGCGGTTACCGGAGAAACTCCCATTTCAAGAAAACCTTTTTTTTCGTAATCAGGCTCGTTGGCGGGATCTTCAAGATCAAGCCCTTCGTGTGAAAGATGCCACAGATTCTTATCTTTTGAATAGTTGGTTTCACGCGAGATTTTAAGAGGAATGTGATGTGCATCTGCATAGTCAAACTCTTCTTCTCTGGACTTGATGTTCCATTCTCTCCACGGTGCTATGATCTTCAAATCCGGTGCAAATCTCTTTATGGCAAGTTCAAATCTCACCTGATCATTACCTTTTCCGGTTGCACCGTGACAGACTGCATCCGCATGTTCGGCGAGTGCAATTTCAGCAAGTTTCTTTCCTATCACAGGACGTGCAAATGCCGTTCCGAGAAGATATGTTTCATATTTGGCATCCATTTTGAGCGCCGGAACTATGATGTCTTCACACATTTCATCCACAAGATCTGCCACTATAAGTTTTGAAGCACCGCTTTTGAGAGCCTTTTCTTCAAGACCGTCAAGTTCATCTGCCTGACCTACGTTACCCGATACGGCAATTATTTCCGGATTATTGTAGTTTTCCTTCAGCCACGGAATGATTATTGAGGTATCCAGCCCTCCGGAATATGCTACGACAATTTTTTTTATTCCCTTTTTCTGCTCTGCTGTCATACGTCCTCCATTGCATATTTATGCAAACTTTTTAAATGTTTATGCATATTATTACCATTTTTTGCATAAATATGTCAATAGAGAAGCATGTACAACTAAGGAGCCGGAAAGGCGAGTTCAGAATTCATGAATGGAATTTTGAAATTGGCTCTTATGTTACATGAAAAATCTGGCGTTCAGGGTGACTTCCCTGTCCTGATTGATTGAAATCCTGATGTGCGGGTCTTTAAGGACATCAAAACTGACGGACATATTAAGTTTTCCGTTTTTCCACGTACATGAAAAACCGCTGCCGTAAAACCTCACCTTCACATCGGTGAATGTCCGCAGATCCCCCTCAGTACCCTGATTTCTGACGGAAAATGAAATCACGTTACCCAAAAACCTCATTCCTGCAGTGTAGTCGGAATAGACAACCTTTCCGGTGGTCTGCTGAAATTCACAGGTAAATTCCGAAGAGACAAAAAACATTCCTGCCTGTAAACTCTGGTGCCAGACGATATCTTTCTGCTGAGCCTCTCCGCCGAACACAGGCTGACCGTACAGTGAATTTTTGAATCCTATAACGTAGGAAACAGACTTGCCGTACAGTGAAAGATTCACGTTTGAAAAATCAGAAGGGGTTCTGCGTTCGCCAAACGTCTTAAGATGCACCGAAGGTGTACTGAGTCTTCTGTAAAAAGAAAATTCACCTCCGTTGAATCCTACCCTCAAATCATAACCGGCAGTACCTCCGCTACCCAGTCTCCTGTCAAATGCCCGCTGTACAAAAGCAGAGGTCTTAACAGTTGCTTTAAGAAATTCAAATTCGGATTTTGCCCCCACAACACCCATATAGGTGTCAGTACCGCAACCGAGTGAATTCCAGTCGTACATCCAGTTGTCACCGACCTTTACAAGCTGTTTTTCATTCACGGTTGAGTGAAGAATTCCGCCGAATATACGATTGTTTCCCCCCAGAACAGCAAAACCCAACGGTGCTGACGGGCTTATCACCGGGCTGAGCGCAATCACATCCACATACTTTGACGTAAAAGCAATTCCGCTCAAAGCCGGATTAAGTGAGGGTGTTGTTATGCTTTTCAGGCGTTTTTTTGTAAAATCCGCAATATCACCGAATTTTGCAGGGTTAAGAAGAAGGGAGAACACCCCGCTGTCTCTCAATTCACCCAACCTGATACTGCCAACTCCCTCAATATCTGCTTCCGCAGCAACAGAAGGAACGGATGAAATTGAAAATCCGTCCTCCGTCTGTTTAAATTTCACGGCAAATCTGAATAGGTTTTCATTAACATTGAAAGTAAAACTCCTGTCTTTTCCACCTGTCTTGATCACAGTATCAAGGTAGGCGGAAAGAGTCACTGCAACACACAGAAAAATTAAAACAAGTACAGTTTTTTTCACAAAGCATCTCCGTACCTGTATATAACGCGGAAAAATCAAAAAAAATTTAGAGCCGGGAGCATAATTAAGAGCAAGAGCCAACTGCAAAATAAGGCAGGTTAAGAATTTAGAGCCAATTTCAAAATTCCATTCATGAATTTTGAAATCGTCTCTTTAGAGAAATCTTAAAAATTCATCATATTTGACGAAGGAAATTTGGGCTCGCTGGTGACATTTATACCGAGTTTGCGAAGTCCGGAAGCGTCTCCTGCAGACGGAATATGACTCATATGTGATTCACAGCCTTTCAATTCAGGTAGCTTTTCAAGCGCCTTCTTTGCATCGGCATTGAGTGCCGCAGACATTGCAAGACAGATGAGAGCCTCATCAAGATTCAGTGAAATACCTACTTCTTTCAACGTGTCTTTTTTCATTGCACGGATTGAATCAATAACCTGACGCGGTATAAGTTCTGTTTCATGGTCAATACCGGCAAGATATTTGAGTGCATTGAACACAAGAGCACTTGATGCGTGCATCAGAGGTGAGTTATGACCGGTAATCATCTTACCGTCATTAAGCTGGATTGACGCGGCACAGGTAATACCGTCCTTGTTCTTTCCCCGTGTAATTGCGTCCTGCAACGCTGCCTTGGCAACAGGTACTGCAGGTCTGTCCTCAGGGTGACGTCCCGAACGTTCCATTATCTCGCGGCTTCTCATAACCGCATCCTTTGTACCTGTTCCCTGAGCGTATTCACAAGCGGAACGGAAAAAACGCCTGATTATTTCCTGATTTGCCGCATTTCTTACAATTTTATCATCAACTATACCGAATCCGAGCCGGTTCACACCCATATCCGTAGGCGAATTGTATATAAGAGAACCGCCTGTAATTTTGTCAAGAATCCTTTTGAGTAGAGGAAATGCGGCAATATCACGGTTGTAATTAACTGCAATCTGCCCGGTAGCTGTCATATAAAAATGGTCAATACGGTTACAATCACCGAGATCTGACGTAGCTGCTTCGTATGCAACATTCACGGGATGGTCAATCGGAAGATTCCAAATAGGAAAGGTTTCATATTTTGCATAACCGCTTTTACGGTTTGCCTTGAAATCGTGATACATCTGATTCAGACAGGTTGCCAGTTTTCCGCTGCCCGGACCGGGTGCGGTGACAAGAACAACCTGATGTTCTGTAGGAATGTATTGATTTGCCCCATACCCTTCGTCAGATACGACAGAATCAACATTTTCAGGGTAGCCTATTATCGGTCTGTGGTAATAAACGGAAACCCCGCGTCTCTGGAGCATGTCTGCAAATGAAACAGCACTCTTTTCCCCTCTGAACATGGTAATGACAACTTTGTCCGCCCGGATTCCCCACTCGGCAAAGTCGTCAATCATTTTAAAAACATCCGTGCCATAGGTAATTCCGAAATCGCTCCGTATTTTACGGTGTTCAATATCACCGGCATTTATGCAGATAATCACATCAAGCTGGTCTTTGAAAGATTGAAAAACACGCATTTTGACGTTGGTATCAAAACCCGGAAGGACACGTGCGGCATGATAGTCAAAAAGAAGTTTGCCGCCGCACTCAAGATAAAGCTTGCCGTCAACTTTTCTCATCCTTTCCATTATGAATTGAGTCTGTTCTTTCAGGTATTTCTCGTTGTCAAATCCGGTTTCCTTCATAAATTCTCCGTCCGATGTATGACCGAAAGTGCAAGTTCTTCCGCCTTGTCTTTTGAAAAAAGAGCACTCACGATTTCAAGTGAAAACTCTACGGCGCAACCTGCTCCACGTGCAGTTACAATGTTTTTATCATGAATCACCCTGTCCGGATAAAACTTCACGGACGGGCTGTAATTTTCCGTTCCCGGATAGCACACAGCCTTTTTTCCTGAAAGAACACCGAGCGGTCCCAAAACAACTGCAGGTGATGCACAGATTGCTGCGATGAGCCTGCCGTTACCGTTCATGGAAACAATGAAATTGCACAGTGAAGAACTTGAGGCAAGATTTGACGCTCCGGGCATGCCGCCGGGAAGTACAAGGGCATCAAATTCTTTGCCGGAAACCTCACTGAAAAGAACATCGCAGCAAACTCTTATACCGTGACTTCCGCACACTGAACGTGAAGACAGACCTGCAACGGAGACTTCGGCCCCTGCTCTTCTGAGAAAATCCACCGGAACAAGGGCTTCTGTCTCCTCAAAACCGTCCGCAAGAACAACAAGAACCTTAACCATATACACCTCAGAATTCAGCCTGATTCACCGCTCTGGGATAAGGAATCACATCGCGTATATTCTGCATTCCGGTGACATACTGCACAGCTCTTTCAAATCCGAGTCCGAAACCTGCATGAGGAACGGTACCGTATCGCCTTAAATCAAGATACCACCAGTAATCTTCTTCTTTAAGTCCCAGATCTTTCATTCTCCGGGTCAGGATATCAAGGCGATATTCCCTCTCGCTGCCACCGATAATCTCACCGAGTCTCGGAACAAGCACATCCATTGCACGAACCGTTTTTCCGTCCTCATTGAGTTTCATGTAGAAACTCTTTATTTCCTTCGGATAATCAGTGACAATCACCGGGCATTTGCATATCTCTTCTGAAAGAAATCTCTCGTGTTCAGTCTGAATATCACAACCCCAGAACGGTTTGTAATCAAACCTGTCTTTGTTTTTTTCAAGTTCTTTTATGGCATCAGTGTATGTCATGTGAACAAAAGGACTGTCAACAACGTGCCTTATCGTATCTGAAATACCGGGTTCCACAAATGCGGAAAAGAAGTTCATATCCTCACTGCAGTGCTCAAGTGTGTATCTGAAAATATATTTGAGAAAATCCTCCGCTATCTTCATATCACCCTCAAGAGTGCAGAATGACATTTCAGGTTCAATCATCCAGAATTCGGCAAGATGCCTTTTGGTATTTGAGTCCTCTGCTCTGAATGTAGGACCGAATGTATAGATGTTTCTCAATGCAGTTGCGTAAGTTTCACCTTCAAGTTGACCGCTTACCGTGAGGTTTGCTTTTTTACCGAAAAAATCCTTTGAGTAGTCAACTTTTCCGTTCTCTCCTTTCGGTACATTGTCAAGATCAAGGGTTGTAACCTGAAACATCTGACCTGCTCCCTCACAGTCACTTGCGGTAATAAGGGGGGTGTTTACATAGTAAAAACCGTTTTCCTGAAAAAAACGGTGAACGGCATAGGCCATTGTGCTTCTCACCCGTGCAACGGCACCGATAGTATTTGTACGCGGTCTTAAATGCGCAATTTCACGCAAATATTCAAGGGTGTGCCTTTTTTTCTGCAACGGATATGTGTCATCTGCTTTACCGATCACCTGAATTGTTTCTGCGGAAAGTTCAACTTCCTGACTTGCCCCCTGTGAAGCAACAAGATGTCCGCTGCACGCAACACTGCATCCCGTAGTAACCGATCCGAGAAGCTCACCGTCAAATCTTTCTTTGTCGGCAACCACCTGCAGACCTTTCAGACATGATCCGTCATTCACCTCAATAAAACAGACAGTTTTACTGTCCCTCTTTGTTCTCACCCAACCTTCCGCCGTGATGATTTCATCTGACGGAGCCGATGTCCTGAGTTCTCTGATAAGTCTGCTCATATTGCTATCTCCAATTACTCAGAGCCAATTACAAAATTAAGCTTTGTGAAGAATGAATCGTGCAATTGGCTCCTCCCTTCAACGAAAGATTACAAATAAAGGCACTCTTTCAAGTGCCCCGTGATTTTAGTGGCGAAGGGCTATGATCCCCTGACCGATCGGATATGAGCCGATTGCTCTACCAACTGAGCTACGCCACCAAGCACAGAAAACCTTATAATATTTCTGAAAAAAGCTCAATAGCTGACTTTTACATTTTTTTCAGAACGAACCGGTACTATTGTCTGAAGTACGGCTAACGGTTATCATTTCTTCATGGTCAAAAACAGCAGTCTGATTCTTAATCATCTTGTATCCGATTTCACTGTCTCGGTTAGAGACACCCTTTGGGGTGATATGCTCTTCACTTCGGAGTTTGTACGTTTATTTGAGCATCCGCAGATGCAGAAACTGCGCAGAATAAAACAGTTGGGACCTGTAAGTCTTCTTTACCCCGGAGCGGTTCACACACGCTTTGCACACAGTCTGGGAGTGTATGACATAAGCCGCCGCATTCTCATGTCTTTGCTCAGAAACGGATGTGATACAATAACAGAAGAAGGTGCGGATTCTTTTCTCTGCGCAGCCCTATTGCACGATATGGGTCATTTTCCGTATGCACATTCTCTGAAAGATGTTGTCTCCAAAAGTCATGAAAGTCTCGGAGTTGAAATAATAAGAAATGATAAAGATCTTAAGAAGCTGATAAAGAATACCGGAGCAGATGTTGATACGGTATGCAGCATAATTGACCCGAAAGACGGCACTGATGAAGAGACTGAACTTTACCGTAACCTTTTAAGCGGAGCTCTTGACCCTGATAAACTTGACTATCTGTGCAGAGATGCCTGTTTCTGCGGAGTGCCTTACGGAGTTCAGGACGTCTCCTACACGGTAAGTCATCTGCGTGTACACGGTTCACGACCTGCGCTTTCAGCGGATAATGCGGGTTCCGTTGAGCATCTTCTGTTTGCAAAATATCTGATGTACCGCAACGTGTACTGGCATAAGACAACACGTACCGCAACCGCAATGGTAAAAAAGGCAATCATATCTGCGCTCAAGGACGGTTTACTTCGGGAAAGTGATTTGTATTTCCTTGATGACTCTCAATTTCTGAGCCTCTGCGAAAAGCTGTATACAGAAAAAAACTACAAACCTTTTGAGCTTGTTTCTCTTGCAGAATCAGGCAGACTTTACAAGACCGTCAGGCAATCACCGTGTCCGCCGAGCATCACCCCTGAAGAAATAAAATCGCTTGAAAAGCGGATATTAACGGAAATTCCGGCAGAATGTGAAGACTGGCAGGTAATAGTGGATGTTCCCGAACCCATATCTTTTGAGTCGGACATTCCCCTGATAAAAGCCGACGGAAGTACGGTCACATTTTCAGAAGAAAGCTCTCTTTTCGGAAAAACAGGCGTTTCGGATGCCTTTTCTTCCGCTCTCAGAATGATCAGAGTCTTTACTCCGTGAAGAACTCTTCACAAGACTCCACAGTTTTACAAGTTCCTCTGAATCGTCTTCATTACGGAAATCATTTTGTCTTCAACTGCAAATTCCGCAATCTTCCCGTCAGAGAACTTCACTGCAAGCGAACGTCCCGTTTCACCGAAGGCTTTGCCTTCTGAGATGAAAAAAGATGAAGCAGGAAGATGTGAAGACAGAAAATCCGAATAAAGATCCGTAATTGGCTTACGCACGGACTCTGCAAGGTATTTTTCACACCAGTCAACATCAAACGTTTCGGACATAGCCTGAGAAAGAATTGCATGCTCTCCGGTAGATGTCAATCTTGCAAGTCTGCCTATTTCACTGTCAACGGGCATTATATTTTTACCGTGACGGGCAGGGAAAAAAGTCCGTACGGAATCCGCACAGACGGAAAATACCGCAAATGAAAACAGTAAAACGATTGTAAAAATAAGTTTGTACTTGCTCACGGTGATATTTTTGACTTATTTCGGCTTGCTTGCAATACCTGTGAGGGATATTATTCATTGTCATGGAGAAAATGTCCTACAGAAAGCTCATTGACGGTGATATTCCGCCATGGGTAATGAGATTCATAAAAGATACAGGACGCGGAATAAATGCTTTTGACATGATAAGGGACAAAGAGAAAATCCTGCTTTCCGTATCCGGAGGAAAGGATTCTCTTGCAATGGCCCTTGCCCTGTCTTTGAGAAGAAAATGGCTTCCGATTGACTACACAATGAAAGCGGTTATGATTGATTGGATTGAACATCCTGTAGATAAAGCATTCATTCCGCTTCTCAAACGTTATTTCAGCGATTTGGATATTGACTTTGAAATAAAGAAGGAAAATCAGTTTCCTGCCGGTTTCAAGAATGCTTTCAACTGCTATCTATGTTCACGGAACAGGAGACGGATTCTGTTTGAAACAGCCCGAAGCGAAGGATTCAGACTTATTGCAATGGGACATCACCTTGATGATTTGACGGAAACTACGATGATGAACCTCTTTTTCAGAGCAGAATTTGCAACGATGAACCCCGTACAGGAATTTTTTAACGGAAAACTTTATGTAATCAGACCCATGATTCTGGTAAGGGAACAAGTTACAAAAAGACTTGAAGAACTGTATGATCTTCCCGTAATAAAACCGGTCTGTCCGTATGACGGTACAAACATAAGAGCAAATCTGAAGCCGATAGTAAAAGAACTTTGCACAATGAACAAACTTGTCCGTGAGCATGTATACAATGCCCACGATTTTTCCGATTGCGTAATAAGGAGGGAAAAAATTGTCAATCAGAGTACTTGATCCGATTGTTGCGTCACGTATTGCCGCAGGAGAAGTTGTTGAGCGTCCGGGTTCTGTTCTGAGAGAACTTTTGGACAATGCGATAGATTCCGGTGCAAATGTAATAAAAGTTTATCTTGAGGACGGCGGCATAAAAAGCCTCACTGTGTCCGACAACGGGTGCGGCATAACGGAAGAAGATCTGCCGATGGTCTGTATGAGCCATGCAACAAGTAAGGTTTCAACCCTTAATGATCTTTTCTCACTGAAAACTCTCGGTTTCAGAGGAGAGGCAATGTGCAGCATTGCCTCCTGCAGCACCCTTACAATTCAGTCTTCCGGCAAAAAAATCACAGTTGACAACGGTAATCAGGGAAAGATTGTTCCCGGATCGGTTACAGAAGGAACAACAGTAACAATGCTTGAGCTTTTTGAGAAAATACCCGCAAGACGGCAATTTCTCAAACGTCCGTCAGCCGAGCTTTCCGAGTGCCGTAAGGTATTCACGGAAAAGGCACTGGGTTTTGAAAACGTTGAGTTTCTTCTCTTTTCGGAAGGCAACCTGATAACGCATCTGCAAAAATCGGACAAAAAGGGTCGTACATTGCAGATAATGAGTCAGGAAAAAAACTTTGACACCGACCTTGCAGTTACAATGAATGCAGAGGAAGAAGATGTGAAATTATTTGCAGTTGCCTCTGATCCTTCAAATTACAGAAGAGACAGAGGGCAGATAAAAGTTTTTGTGAATAACCGCATTATTGACTGTTTTCCGATTGTTCAAACGGTTGCAAACGCCTACTCTTCAGCGCTTCCGGGAGGGGCATTTCCTTTCCTCTATCTTTTCATTGAAGACAACCCTGCTCTTATAGATTTCAACATTCATCCGGCAAAACGTGAATGCAAAATAAGAAACCAAAGTATCGTATGCAGTCTTGCAAGTGCAATGATAAGGAAAAGTCTGCTATCGGAGAGAAGAAAAGAAGCGGCACAGATCAGGCACGAACCGGAACCGCAGGAACTCTTTTCTTCACGTGAAAGAACCGGCAGTACACCCGAACACAAAAACAGAACATCTGATTTTCACTATTCAACCGAAGAAGTCCGTAAACCCGCAGCAGTCCGCGAACATTTTGATCCGTCATGGTTTGAAAGAGCAAAAAAGGTACTGAATAAAACTTCAGATAAAGAACAAATCCGGAAATCAACGGCAAACATTCCTGCAAAAGAGAAAAATTACAGGTACATAGGTCAGATATTCAACACGTTCCTTATTGTGCAGACACAGGATGAAGTGCTTTTCATTGATCAGCATGCTGCACATGAAAGAATCCTCTACAACGAGCTGACTTCTCTCAAAGACGTGCAGAATCTCGTTATTCCGCATCGATTTGAGACGGACACGGATGTTGACGGTTTTCTGCTTGAAAACAGTTTCATATATCAGGATATGGGCATCTTGCTTGTCAGGGTTGAACCTATGGTATGGGAACTTACCGGAATTCCGGCAGCCTGCAGAAAGAATGAACAGGAAATAGTAAATTACATTCAAAATGCTACCGGTGACGCGGAGGAAGCAGAAAAGGGACTTTTTGCTGTAATTTCCTGTCACAGCGCAATAAAGGCAGGAGACCCGATTGACAGTGTAACAGCTTCAAATCTTATTG